>CBFCXR010000097.1:0-9091 GCA_965602045.1 uncultured Bacteroidales bacterium
TCGCTTCTCGCTGATTGATAGTATTATAAATGTTTGGGTTCAGACTTTAAGTGTTTCTCCTTCGGATCTGGCAATAGTTGCTGCCCCGCAACAGTCACTCCATACATTTACCGTAGTCCTGCACATATCTAATACACGTTCAACCGGCATAACTATTGCGATTCCTTCCAGGGGCAATCCGACAGCCGTGAATATCATTGACATCGTTACCAGGCTGGCCATAGGGATAGCAGCAGTTCCGATAGATGCCAGTAATGCGGTTAATGCCATAACTATTTGCTGAGAAATACTTAGGTCTATGCCATATATCTGTGCAACAAAGCCAGCAACTGCAAGCTCATATAGAGCTGTACCATCCATATTTATTGTTGCTCCCAGTGGTAAGGTAAAACTTGATATCTTGTTCGATACACCTGCATCATATTCAACAGCCTCCATCGTAAGGGGCAAGGTAGCATTTGAGGATTGAGTTGAAAAAGCCGTAAGGAGTGGAGTAAGCATGGATTTGAAAAATTTTCTGGGATTAGTCTTACCAATAATTTTTAAAATTGAAGGGAGCGTAATTACTGCATGAAAAAGCAGTCCGGCCACTACCACTAGCATAAACAGTCCTATACTTTTAATTAAATCCGGCAAATTATCCTGTTCTGCTATAACTTTTGATACAATGCCAAAAATACCAAGTGGAGCAAACTTTATAATAAAAAGTGTAATTTTCATCATTACCTGGAAAGAAGCAGAAAAGAAATTTGTTAAAAGAACTCTCTGCTCTTTTTGTATCTGTATGATGAAAAATCCAAAGAGTATAGAAAAGAAGATTATAGCCAGCATGTTTTCAGAAGTTAGTGCACTGAAGAAATTTGCCGGAATAATATTCAATAATGTATCTTTAACAGGCTTTTGTACTATGTTGTATTCCGATAGGCTTTGTGACAGGTTTATATCAAAGCCAACACCGGGTTTTATGAGGTTTACCAGGATAAGACCGGTGATAATAGCTAATATACTGGTAGACAAATAATAGATAAGGGTTTTAGCTCCAAGTCTTCCCAGGTTTCTGCTACTGCCAATATTTGTTATACCTGTAATCAGGGAAGTAATTATCAGGGGTATAATAATCATTTTTAAAGCTCTGATAAAAACATCTCCCATCCAGCTTACATACTCTATCTTCTCCTTGAAAATACTTCCATAAATAACTGCTAAAACAAGCGCTATAAGAATTTGGAAGTGAAGCTTAATTTTTTTCATCGATAATAATTTAGGTTGATATCCAAATATAGTAATATGCCGGTTAATTATAAAAATTACTATTTAATTACTTTTGATATTAATATTATGAACAAATAAAACATTTATAAAACCATGAATTTTATATTTTATAAATAAATATAGTTTTAAATAGGGGAGAATTTAAGATTTACTTGTATAAGTATGTGTAAAATCAATTATTCAACTCTCAGGGACTTAAATATAAGCGCATAGATAAGGGAATGCTCAATATATAACCGGGAAATAGACTATGGCGGTATAATGATATAATTACAAGAAATATTATCTATAAAACAGAAATACTCAAATTTTGAGCATAAATATGATTATGTTAGAATATTTCAGTGATTTTAAGAAAAAATTTAAGTTTTACAGAGGTGATTACATAATTAAACAATAATATTACATATGACACCAATAATTCACATAAATAAACAATAAATTTGTATATAGCACATAACTGCACAGGACAGATACTTCACATATGTAAATATTTGTTTAAGTCGTGATAAATTAAAATACTAACAAGCAAGAAATATTATATATAACCAATTATCAGCGTTTTATAAGGATTATATGAAGTAATTAATTAATTATATTTGCTATTCATTGTAAAATATATAGTAATTTTAATAGAAAATCATCTATATTATATTAGATATCAGTTATATATAGATATATTATAAAGTATTTGTTTAATAAAATCTATTTAAATCGTACTATAACAAGGTTATATTGATAAATACTGATAATTACTATAATGAAAGTAAGTTATTAAACTCTTATTATAACCGCAATTACATAGAAATTCACAATTACTTAATTATAATAAGGAATCAGACAATCCGGATATTAATAGTCCGGCTAAATTCACATAAGTAAACATTATAATTTGCAAATGTTTTTCAGAATTTATAAAAAGATTACATATGTAATATATATTTAATTTACATTTGTATAAACATTAAAACATATGAAAGAAAGGTTATTAAAGTTTCTAAATATGGAGAATTTATCTGCTACTAGATTTGCAGATGAAATAGGGGTGCAGAGGTCCAGTATTTCCCACATTCTAAGCGGTAGAAACAAGCCTAGTTATGATTTCATTTATAAAACGCTTGAAAAATTTTCAAATATAAATGCAGAATGGCTTATAAACGGAAAAGGAAGCATGTACAAGGAAGATCATGAGAAAGTAGTGAATAAGGTAAGTGAAGAGCTATCGTTTGATACAGGAGTTAAAAAGCCTGAAAATAAACTAAATAGTGAACCGACGCAGGAAAAAGTAAAAGATATAATTAATAAGCAAGTGATAGAACAAAAAAATATTGAGAAAAAGAATATTTTAGACGTTAAATCAGTGGAAAAAGTAATAATTTTCTTTTCTGATGGGAAGTTTAAGGAATATTCACCTGAAGAATAAATTGTATATAAAACTTAGTTATCTTTGCGAGAAAACCGGCGATGTACAAATTCCTTGTAAGGCCATTATTATTCCTTTTTGCACCTGAAACCATCCATTTTATAGTTAGCTGCATTCTTAAAGTAACTTTCATTATACCCGGATTAAGTTATATTATAAGCAGGTTATTTACATTGGAAAATAAGAGGTTAGTCAGGGATGTAGCAGGATTAAAATTCAAAAATCCGGTTGGCCTGGCTGCAGGTTTTGATAAAAATGCGTCCTTATTTAATGAATTATCAAATCTGGGTTTTTCGTTTGTTGAAATAGGAACAATAACGCCTGAGCCACAGACAGGGAATAAAAAGCCCCGATCCTTCAGGCTCGCTAAGGATAGTGCATTAATAAACAGAATGGGATTTAATAATTATGGTATTGAAGAGATTGTAAAACGGCTGAAAGGAAAAAGATTTGATATTATTATTGGTGGTAACATAGGTAAGAACACAAAAACAACTAATAAAGATGCATATAATGATTATGAGATTTGTTTCAGGAAAATATACGATCATGTTGATTATATTGCTGTTAATGTTAGCTGTCCGAATATTGATAATCTTACTGAGTTACAGGATGCAAAGGCACTTGAAAACATCCTGCACAGATTAATGGAGATACGAAAGAAGCAAACGAAGCATAAGCCGGTATTTTTGAAAATTTCTCCTGATTTAAGTAACCGGCAATTGGATGAAATAATTGATATTTCCGTAAATACAGGTATTAATGGAATTATAGCTACTAACACGACTATTGAGAGAAAGGAACTAAGGACTTCACAGGATAAAATCGATAAAATTGGTTCAGGTGGACTGAGTGGCAAGCCGCTCACAAACAGGTCCACGGCAACCATAAAGTATATAAATAAAAAACTGGATGGTAAGTTACCAATAATCGGAGTTGGAGGGATAATGTCACCTGAAGATGCAATAGAAAAAATTGAAGCAGGAGCTACACTAGTTCAGGTATATACAGGATTTATTTACGAAGGACCATATCTCGTTAAGAGGATAAATAAGGCTATTGCGAAGGCTTATTAATTCTTTTCAAGTTTATCCAGTTCTTTTTTTGAGTTGGATTTATGAATTGCCTTAATTGTTATTTCCTGCTTGCTTTTATTAAAACCTACTGAAATAACATCACCTTCTTTCAATTTTGATTTAATAATTACCTCTGCCATAGGATCCTCAAGATATCTTTGAATGGCACGTTTCAGCGGGCGGGCGCCAAACTGAATATCGTAGCCTTTTTCAGCGATAAATTCTTTTGCCGGTGTTGAAAGTTTTATTTCATATCCTAAACTAATTATTCTTTCGAAGAGTCCTTTCAATTCGATATCGATTATTTTAAATATATCTTGTTTTGACAGAGCGTTAAAGATAACTACATCATCAAGTCTGTTTAAGAATTCAGGTGCGAAATGTTTTTTCAGGGCATTTTGGATAATACTTTTTGCATAGCCAACTTTATCATCTTTTTTTGCCTGAGTGGAGAATCCCAGACCTTGTCCGAAGTCTTTTAGCTGACGTGTGCCTATATTGGATGTCATGATAATGATAGTATTTCTAAAGTCAACTTTTCTACCGAGGCTATCAGTAAGCTGGCCTTCATCTAAAACCTGCAAAAGAATATGGAATATATCGGGATGAGCTTTTTCAAGTTCATCAAGTAATACTACACAATACGGCTTTCTTCTAACTTTTTCAGTAAGTTGTCCTCCTTCTTCATAGCCTATATAACCTGGAGGAGCACCCACTAATCTTGATACGGTAAATTTTTCCATATATTCACTCATATCAATCCTTATCAGATTATCGATAGAATCGAAAAGATACTGGGTCAGCACTTTTGCCAGCTGTGTTTTACCAACTCCGGTCGGGCCAAGGAATATGAAAGAGCCGATTGGCTTGTTTGGATCTTTTAATCCCGCCCTGTTTCTTTGAATTGACCTTACGACTTTTTGTATAGCCTCATCCTGTCCGATGACTCTACCTCCAAGTACTTCATTCATTTTTAAAAGTCTTTCACCTTCTGCCTGGGCGATACGTTGTACCGGCACGCCTGTCATCATTGCAACAACTTCAGCTACTTTCTCATCGTTAACAGTTTCTCTGTTTCTTGTCAGTTCTTTTTCCCATCGTTGTTTTTCTTCTTCAAGCAAGTCAAGATATTCTTTTTCTTTATCTCTGAAGCTGGCAGCTTTTTCAAAATTCTGGTTTTTAACAGCTTTTATTTTATTTTTTTTAGTTTCTTCGACTTGCTGTTCAAGGCCAAGAATTTTTTCAGGAACAATAATATTTGAAATATGCACCCTTGAACCGGCTTCATCCAGTGCATCAATAGCTTTATCAGGCAAATGCCTGTCAGTTATATATCTGTTGGTTAGTTTAACACATGCATCTATGGCTTCCGGAGTATAAATTACATTATGATGGTCCTCATACCTTTCCTTAATATTATTTAAAATCTCTACAGTTTCAAAAGGGGAAGTAGGTTCAATCATAATCTTCTGGAACCTGCGTTCCAGTGCTCCGTCTTTTTCTATATGCTGTCTGTATTCGTCAAGTGTGGTAGCTCCTATACATTGAATATCACCTCTTGCCAGGGCAGGTTTTAGCATATTTGCGGCATCCAGAGAGCCTGTTGCGCCTCCGGCACCGACAATAGTATGAATTTCATCAATAAACAGAATAATTTCAGATGTTTTTGAAAGCTCATTAAGTATAGCTTTCATACGCTCTTCAAACTGTCCGCGGTACTTAGTGCCGGCAACAATTGATGCCAGATCCAGGGTAACAACCCTTTTACCAAACAGGACCCTGGAAACTTTACGTTGTATTATACGCATGGCCAATCCCTCGGCGATAGCAGATTTTCCAACTCCCGGTTCTCCGATTAATATCGGATTATTCTTTTTTCGTCTGCTAAGGATCTGAGCCAATCGTTCAATTTCTCTTTCTCTGCCGATAATAGGATCCAAACGGTCTTCTTCAGCTGCCTTGGTAAGGTCTATACCGAAGTTATCAAGAACAGGAGTATCTGAGCCTGATCTCGGTGTTTGTTCAGGGCCACTGCCTTTACCAGTTCCGAAAGCCCCACTGGGCTCATCTTCATCATGCGGAAATTCTGCTCTTGTTCCTTCACCTTCTATATTTTCATCTCTTTGCTTAAGTATTTCTTTTCTTACTGTTTCATAGTCTATATTATGCTCGTATAAAACTCTTGAAATAACACTGTTTTCATCCTTAATAATTGCAAGCAACAGGTGACCTGTATCTATTGTTGTATTTCTCAATGATTTGGCTTCAAGATATACCAGTTTTAAAATCCGTTCAGAAGATTTTAATAACGGTATATTTTCAGTATCAGTGACCTTAATAGGTCCTGATGTAGATAATGTCGCTTCAATATTTTTTCGTAAATCATATAGATTTACTCTAAGTGAGGTCATGACATTAATTGCAACGCCTTCGCCCTCGCGAAGGATACCTAAAAAAAGATGTTCCGGGCTGATTTCCTTGTTTCCCAGTCTTATTGCCTCTTCCTTACTATAGGTAAGTACATCTTTAATTCGCTGTGAAAATTTTGCATCCATAAATAAACATAGTTAAAAATTCAGCTCAAATAACGAATTATATAATACAATCTGATACAAATATACTAAATTAAAATCACGATTTATAAACACATTTGTGTTAATAATTATGAAGATTTGGTTATCGCAAAAATATAATAAATACCTACTTTAGTACTAAAATTTATAATTAAATTTATATTTTTTTTTTGAAATCTAAAAAATCATCATTTAAAAGATATGGCTGAAGGAGAGAAGATAATAAAAATCAATATTGAGGAGGAAATGAAATCGGCATATATTGATTATTCAATGTCGGTTATTGTTTCAAGGGCATTGCCCGATGTAAGGGATGGCTTAAAACCTGTTCACAGAAGAGTTTTGTTCGGAATGTTCGAATTGGGGCTTCTATCAAACAGGCCATTTAAGAAATCTGCAAGAATAGTAGGAGAGGTGCTTGGTAAATATCATCCTCACGGAGATACATCGGTCTATGATGCCATGGTAAGAATGGCCCAGAAATGGTCACTAAGATATCCACTTGTTGACGGACAGGGAAATTTTGGTTCTATGGACAATGATAGTCCGGCGGCGATGCGTTATACTGAAGCAAAGCTTCAGAAAGTTGCTGAAGAGATATTATCTGACATTAATAAAGATACCGTAGATTTTCAATTAAACTTTGATGATACCCTTAATGAGCCAACGGTATTACCTACAAGAATTCCAAATCTGCTGGTCAACGGTGCTTCAGGAATTGCAGTCGGGATGGCAACTAATATTCCTCCGCATAATCTTTCGGAAGTATGCGATGCTATTATTGCTTATATAGATAACAATGATATTTCAACCGATGAATTGATGGAATATGTTAAAGGTCCTGATTTTCCTACCGGTGGGATTATTTATGGTCATCAGGGAGTTAAGGATGCATTTGAAACAGGCAGGGGGAGAATTGTATTAAGGGCAAAAACAAATATTGAAATTGCGCCAAACGGAAGAGCAACGATAGCTGTAACTGAAATACCGTATCAGGTTAACAAGGCTGAAATGATTTCCAAGACTGCAGAATTGATTAATGAAAAGCGTATTGACGGGATTTCGTATATAAATGATGAATCTGACAGAAATGGCCTTCGCATTGTTATTATCCTTAAAAAGGATGCACAGTCCTCAGTTGTTTTAAACAAACTTTACAAATACACTCAATTACAAACCTCCTTTAATGTAAATAACATTGCTTTAGTAAAGGGGCGACCGAGAATATTATCACTTAAGCAGACGATCAAATATTTTGTTAACCATCGTCATGAGGTAGTTGTTAGAAGGACGAATTATGATCTTGAGCAATCGGAGAAAAGAGCCCACATAATTGAAGGACTTATAATTGCACTTGATAATCTTGATGCAGTAATAAGCCTGATTCGTTCTTCAAAAACACCTGATTTAGCAAAAGAGGGCCTTATGAAGAACTTTGAGTTATCTGAAGTACAGGCTAAGGCAATTCTTGAAATGAGACTGCAAAGACTAACAGGTTTGGAACGCGATAAAATCAGGCAGGAATATGAAGAACTTAAAAAGTTAATAAAGGAGTTAAGCGAGATCCTGGAGCATGAAGAACTTAGAATGCAAATAATCAAGGATGAACTTGCTGAGGTTAAGGAAAAATTTGGTGATGAACGAAGAACTGAGATAGTTCCTGATGCAGAAGAATTCAATCCGGAAGATTTTTATTCTGATGATGATATGATTATCACAATATCGCATCTGGGCTATATTAAACGTACGCCACTGAGTGAATTCAGGACCCAGCACAGGGGAGGCATAGGGTCAAAAGGAAGTGAAACCAGGGAGGAGGATTTCCTTGAGCATATGATTCATGCAACGATGCATAATACTATGCTGTTTTTTACTGAGAAGGGTAAGTGCTTCTGGCTCAAGGTTTATCAACTACCTGAAGGAACTAAAACTTCAAAGGGAAGGGCAATTCAGAATTTAATAAATATTGAGAATGATGACAAGGTAAGAGCTTATATTAATGTCAAGAGCTTTACTGATAGGGATTTCCTGTTAAACAATTATATAATAATATGTACCAAGCAGGGAACTATTAAAAAGACTTCGCTTGAGTTATATTCCCGTCCGCGTCAGAATGGAATAAATGCCATAAATGTAAGGGAAGGGGATAACCTCATTCAGGCTAAACTAACTAATGGTAGTAATGAAATATTGCTGGCTATAAGATCAGGAAAAGCGATACGTTTCAATGAAAGCAAAGTACGGCCGATGGGTAGAAATGCTTCAGGAGTGAGGGGTATTAAGTTATCTGACGACACTGGCGATGAAGTTATCGGAATGGTTTGTGTGCAAGACACCACAGAAGCAACTATTCTGGTTGTTTCAGAGAAAGGTTATGGTAAAAGAACCTCGGTAGAAGATTATAGAATTACAAACCGGGGAGGGAAGGGAGTAAAAACAATAAATATTACTGAAAAAACAGGTAAACTTATAGCGATTAAGGGTGTAACAGACAATGATGATCTTATGATAATCAACAAGTCCGGAATAACGATAAGACTTGCTGTGGAAAAGATGAGGACCATGGGTAGAGCTACTCAGGGGGTCAGACTTATTAACCTGAGAAATAGTGATTCTATTGCTGCTGTAAC
The DNA here is from genome assembly GCA_965602045.1 of uncultured Bacteroidales bacterium. Lineage (GTDB taxonomy): Bacteria > Bacteroidota > Bacteroidia > Bacteroidales > UBA10428. The sequence goes on from CBFCXR010000097.1 coordinate 8,975, forward strand.
AAGCGTTATTACTTCTGATGAAAGCAGCCAGGAAGAAGTTTGAGATTTTTTTCCCGTGAGTACACAATAAATAGTATGATTATTTCATTTGGTATAATATTTGAACTTATATATTAA
>CBFCXR010000098.1:0-9072 GCA_965602045.1 uncultured Bacteroidales bacterium
CTTCTACTGTATATTGCTTTAGAATTATAATACATATAAATAAAACAATATCAGTAACATATCTAACTATACTTAAAGCAGATTATTAATAATTAGTTTAAAAGAGCCTTTCAGGACTTTTTCAATTTCTATATATTTGACAATTTCCGGACTAATATATATATAGGCGAGTATTATTGATTTGTTATTTGATTTTAAACTTTTATAAAGTATATGCTTATTCAATCTATATGCTTCTTTAATTCTCCTCTTTAATAAATTTCTTTTAGATGACCTGCTGATTTTTTTTCTGGAAACATTAATTAATACCCGTGCAGGAAACTTAAATATCTCATCAACTTCCATCCAGTAAACTTTGAAGGGATATAATACCGAGTTGTTACCCGTATTAAACAGGGAGTTAATAATTTTTGTACTGGAAAGTCTTTCTTTATTACTAAAAATGTACTTTTTTGGCATTAAGATAAGAGAAAAAAGGAGATTAATTATTTTTTTAATACTATTCTAACAACAGTACCTTTACCGATTTCGGATTCATGAATAAAGATCTTACCATCATGATATTCTTCGATAATTCTTTTCGTAAGTGACAGTCCTAAACCCCATCCTCTTTCTTTTGTAGTGTATCCAGGTTTAAATATTGTTTTATATTTGCTTTTTGAAATACCTTTTCCGGAATCTGATACATCAATATATATTACTTGAGTATGATCAGTAATTGAAAGTTCAATTTCTCCTGAACCGTTTACTGCATCTATTGCATTTTTACAAACGTTTTCTATTACCCATTCAAAAAGAGAAGAATTTAACGGTAATATAAGTTCTTCTGAGGGCATATTGATGTTAAAGGCAATCTTATCCGAAGAACGGGATTTTAAATAATTAATAGCAGTGGTTATTATATTTTGAATATTTTCTTTTTTTAGCAAAGGCCTGGAACCGATTTTCGAAAATCGTTCAGTAATTTTCTCCAGTCGTTTTATGTCTTTGTCAAGTTCAGCAAGCATATCTTTATTCGCTGTCTTTAATTTCATCATTTCCAACCATGCTAAAAGTGAAGAGATTGGTGTTCCCAACTGATGGGCTGTTTCTTTTGATAATCCTACCCAAACCTGGTTTTGTTCAGCTTTTCTCGAGTAGCTAAAGGCAAAATAGGATACCATAATAAATAGCAAAATTACTCCTAATTGCACATATGGGTAATAAGTCAGTTTTTTTAATATTATTGATTTGCTATAATATAAGTATTGCTTTTCTTCATTAGAAATGACTATCTCAATTGGAGCAGTAAATTCCTTCATCTGAGCCAATTTGCGCTTTATGTATACAGGGGAATCAATTTTTTTCGAATTAAGATTTCTTTTAAAAATAATATTATCACTTGTATCTACTACAATTACGGGTACAGTTTCATTATTCTGAAGGACCTTAACATAAAAATCCAGATTTTGATCGGATAAGTCAGCATTAATGATTTGTAATTGCGCTTCAGCCCAAAGTTCAACTTTTTTTCGCTCCTCATCTGCTAATTTTTTAACAAGCTTGCTGGTATACCATAAAGAACTTAAACCGATTATTACTGCCGAAACAAATAGCAAAAATTTCCATCTAAGCTTTTTCTCATAAATATTCAAGGTAGTATGATTTAGCCGGTTATGATTAATTATTTTTATTAATTATAGAGTCCTCATCGTCATCCCATTCTATAATAAATTCAGGATTATTATTTTCATTTATTTCCCGGGATTCAAATATAACATCTTTTTTATTATTTTGATCTTCCCACAAAATATTTACCTGTTTGTTATCAGGAGAATTCACATTCTGCTTATTTTTTTTATCAGAAATGCTAAATTCCTCCTGAATTATATTTTTAATTGTTTTCTTTTCTTCCTTAATATTTTTCTTTATATCATCCAGTGCTGTTTGCTTGTCAAATGATGAATTATATTTATCGTTTTTACCTACGATTCTTAGCGGGACACTGATTTTCCCTATCCCATCGTCTTCAATTATTCCAAAATTATCAATTTCCTGTCTTTTTTTTCTGGCTTTTTTAAATAAAATATCTGTTAATGATACAGTTATTCTATAATCATAACTATTATCAAATCTGTGAATACCTAAGGCGGAAATGTTTAATGCAGAAGAATAAATATCCATTTCCGGAATGACTATAGTTTTATCCTTAATCAGGATTTCATTATTCAGGTTTTTGAATTGAACATGCCGTAATTCCTCAACATCTATAAAATTTGACAATCCGATCAGGGGCTTAAATTCAATTAATTCACCATTACGGATATTAATGTTGCAATCGGCATTAACACTTTCACTTACAAGTTTATATCCTTTGTCCCACATGGCCGAAAAGCTTATTTCGCCTGACAAATCACCCTTTAAATTTGTATCAAGGATAAAATCCTGACCAAAGTTATTAAATGAATAAAATAGTTTTTTAATGTCAATTGACTCTAATTCGGATTGGCACTGAATAATAAAATTATCAGGCTGTCTTAGTATTGCTCCGTTTCCTTTTGATACTCCATTAAAGGAATTAAAACTAAAGGATTTTAGGGTAATAATTCCTGGCTGATAATTAATAGTACTTGAAATATTTGTTGCATGAAATTTCTTATATGCGAAATTATCTATGGATAAATTAAAATTAAAAAATATTTTTTTGGATGATAATTTCCCGGAATTTCTATTCTGGGATGTGTTTTCTGACTGGTCAAATAATAAGGTCTCAAGATTAACTGATGTTGAATTTATATCGGCATCAAAGGTTAAATAGTTGTTTTCTAAGAATATAAATTCAAATACATTATTAAATGTCCCATTAACAAGAAAATCATTTTCCTTAATTAGAAACGATACATTTTTAAATTTTACGTCCTCCTTGATCAGGATTTCACCATTAATCTTTTCAAAATCAAATTTACTTCCGGCTAAACCAAAATTAGCATCGGTAATATTTATGGTACATTTTTTGTTTAAACCCAGAAAGTCCTCTTTAGTAATTTTTGATATACCTGATAATGTTCCCTGGAATTCCATTTCCGTGTTGATTGTTCCGTTAATGTATTCCAATGTATCTATATTAATGAATTTCTGAAGCTCTTCAAGGAAGATATCTCCATTTAATTTTAATTCTATAAATGGAGAATTAAAATTGCGGATATAAAAATTACCATAAAGCTTACTATTTTTAGTAGATGAATTAAAATTGTTTATTTTAATTGATGATGTAATATCATTATTATCCTTTCCATTAGAATATTTTCCGATAAGTGTTATACCTGATAGCTTTTCTTTGGTCTTTTTATTAACAATTGCTCCATTAGATACATCAAATTCAGTTGATATATGTGGATTATAATTTGCTGACATATTGCCGGATATAACTGCCCTGAAGTTTGTCTTACCATAGAGTGAAAACTCCTTTTTTAAAGATTTCAGGTAATTTGGGAAAAGCAATGACAATTTTGACAGCTGTGTTTTATGAGATGAAATAATCAGATTTATTTTCGGGGGAACATCTTTTTTATAATCTCCGCTTATATTAAAAACAATATTCTCAGATTTCAATTTTCCTTTTCCGATTTTGTAATAATCTTTCTGATAGAGTAAATCGCTTTCGATGAAAATTTCTTTGTTCTGAATAATATTTTTATCATTTAAATTAAAGCTATGAAGATTAATGGATCCTCTTAAAAATAAAGTACTGAGAGAATTTGACAGATTACCATTCAGACTGGTTTTATTGCTAAATGCAGTTAATGAATAATTATCTTTAAGATTTAAAATATTAAATTCCAAATCGGTAAAAGTCAGGCTTTGCAGGTCTATTTCAAACGATGAGCCCGGTTTATTGTCCCCTGGAATCCAAATATTGTAATTGCAATTTCCGGCTTTATCGATTAAGGCTGTAAGCTTTCCATTATTAATATGAATATTTCGAAGGATATATATACCTGAAAGTATTTTTATAAGTTTGAATTCAAAGAAAATATTTTCTGCAACCAAAAGTGTTTCAGTATCTCTTTCTCCAAAATCACTCGCAGTGAAATTAAGCGTTGATCTGGCCATAATATTCTTTAATTCGACAGATGCATTAGGAAAATTCTTAAATAGAGAAAAATTTATTTTATCTACTTCAATTTCAGTGATTAAGTGTTTATCAAGGTATTTTTTCAGATACTTAATTGCAGTGTCTTCATAAGTAACTGAAATAATTATTCCTGCAGAAATGAAAATAATTATTAATACACCAACAATAATTCCAATTCGCTTAAGTATTTTCATATATGACTAAGCTCAATAGTACCAGGCACAAGAAAAATAGAAGCAGTCAAATATATTTAAAATTGATTCAGCAATAATAAATATTGCAGAAATGTTTTAAACTTATTTCAATAATTTTCATTTGCCTGGTATTTACGGTATACCTTTTAATAGATTATGTAAATATAATACGGATTGATTTGGAAAGGAATACCATTATGAGGTAGATTTATTCTTTAAGACAGACGTATGAATATTTTTATTGTCCCCGGCAGGGTGCGCAAGATCAGCTTTTCCGGATAAAAATTGATTTATTTTAGGCAGCAGCTTTCTTACATCTATCGGTTTTGCAATATAATCATCACATCCGGCTAAAATACTTTTTTCTTTATCACCGGCCATTGCATAAGCAGTTTGAGCAATTATGGGCAATGATTTCCTGATTTTTTTAATTTCCCGGGTTGCTTCATAACCATCCATTTCAGGTAGTTGTATATCCATCATAATAATATCAATATTTACATTGCTTTTACAAATATCAATAGCTGCTAAAGCATTTTTTACTCTTATAACATTTGCATCGGTTTTTTTAAGTATTTCTTTTAAAAATGAGTAGCTATAATCATCATCTTCTACAATAAGAATTGTAATATTACTCCAACTATAATTTTGTAAAAAGTTTTCCTCAAATAAATACTGATCAATTTTTTTAGTAACTTTTAGATAGGGAATAGTGAAATAAAAAGTTGTACCTAAGCCCGGATTAGATTTAACCCACATATCACCTCCGAGAAGTTCTACAAGGTTTTTTGATATAGCTAGTCCCAGGCCGGTACCGACAATATTTTTTTCTTCGGATTTACTTGTTCTTTTAAATCTTTCAAAAATAATATTAAGTTCATCTTTAGAAAGTCCAATACCAGTATCTTTGACGAATAATTCAAGCGTTTTTGCATCCTTTATTTTAAAGCCAAATTCAATTGATCCGGTTTCAGTAAATTTAATAGCGTTACTAATAAGATTACTTATAATTTGGCGGAGCCTGTAAGGATCTGTTTTAATAGTCAAATCTGCAGGAGAATCATAATGAAATAATAATTTTAAGTGTTTTTTATTTGATTTACTTATATGATCTTGAAATGCATATTCCAGTTCAGAAAAAAGTTTGAAGATATTACATTCCTTTTTATCAATTTTAATTTCTCCGGCTTCAATTTTTGCAATATCTATTATATCATCAATTAGATTTATTAGTAGTTCTCCACTTGATTTTATATAGCCGGCAAATTCATTTTTTTGGTTATCCGGAATATCATCAGATGAAATTAAATTTGAAAAACCTATTATGGAATTCATCGGAGTACGAATCTCATGAGACATATTGGCTAAAAATGAAGACTTGAGTTTATCGGCGGTTTGTGCTTTATCAGTTTCTTTTTTAAGAGCGCCTATATATTGATTTCTTGCAGTTATATCAATTATAATGCCCCTGCGGCCACAAAATCTATTTTCTTTAATTATGTTATCAGAATATACGGAAGCCGGAAATTTTGTTCCGTCTTTTCTTATGGCTATAAAATTAGAATTTTCAATTTTGTGGTGACCTAGTATGTCATTATTTGATTTGGATACAATGGTTTCGATTAAATTTAAACCGTCATCCAAATCTTCATTTGTATATCTGAAGATTTTATACCATGCTTTGTTAACATACGTAAAATTACCCAGTTCATTAGTTTCATAAATGCTCTGGGGTAACATGTCAGCAAGTTCACGATAGCGGAGTTCATTATCCTCAGCATTTTTTAAAGCCTTATCCCTTTGCTTTTCCCTTACCCGTAATTGGGCCACCATATTTCTGAATTCTTTATAAATTTGCCTGATTTCGGGTGCAGAATTCCTTAAATTAAGTTTATCAACATATATGAAGTTGTGTTTTGTGAGATTTGAAATATATTTTGTTAAAGCTTCCAGGTGCGACACCATGTATTTTGATAAGAAATAACTAATAACTATTGATAAGAATATTACAAGTCCGACAAAAACAGCATAATATATATTTGACTTTCTTATTAATGCCTGTTGAGTTTTAATTGATTTTGATTCCAGCTCAACAAGAAGAGATTCAATTCTTGTACATTTCTGCCTTAAATCCAGCCGGAGTCCTGAATTATCTTTTAAACCTATCTGGCTGTTTAGTTCAACTAGTAAATGAAATGCATTGATGTAATTGTCTAAAGTATAAGTCATTGTATTTTTGTCGATATTTGATAAACGTTTATTCCTGATTATCGAGGATTTTAAATTTTGAGAAAGCCTATCAAAATTTTCAATGTAAAATTTATCGTTTCTTAAGAAATAATCTTTTTCATTCCTTCTTATTTGTAATATTTTGGTTTTGTCTATTTTAGCATTATTTTCCAATCTGTATATATAATCTATCATTTCCCCTTCAGCTCCGAAGTTTTTATGGCCTTTTTTATAAACAAGATATATAAGCGTATCGAATATCATTTCATAATCCTTGAATTCATCAATAATCTTATATAATTCATTATTAATATCAAATGATTTTTTACTACTTGTCATGTTTAAATAATTAATCTCCTCTTTAAGAGATTCTACAGTATTTTGATGCTGCTCAAGCACTTTGCTTTCACCTGATATAAATAATTTAGGATTTACAGTTTCAGAGTATAAAAAATTATCCGATGATCTGAATAATTTTAAAAAACCTATATGAAGTGAATTGATTTCTTTAACTACGGAATTAATATTATTTTCTTTATTGTGACGGATAATATTTAATGGGATAATCACACAAGCAATAAGCAAAGAGAATGTGAGAAATGAACCCAGGAGTCTGTATCTTAGTGAATTAATCATTGTTTATCTGGAACATTATTGCATATTGAAAATAACTATATTTTAATAAAATATTAAAATAATACGATAAAAATTATACACATTTTTAAAATCACAATAATTATAAAATTTCAGGAATTAAATATAATAATTTATATGACACCTTACAGTGAATTTTCACTATTTGATTTTCTAAGCCAGGGATTTGATTTTTAGATTTTTCGGATTTTTGATAATTTCCTGAAAAGAAATGGTATAATTCAATATATTGAAATTTAATAGTTTGCCGCTCAGGATATTTTCAATATTTAATAAGATTTTTAGTACTTCATTTGCCATAATTGTACCAATAATACTGGAAAGGATTGCAAACGAGGCAATATTTTTAAGTTCCGGTTTTCTGTTTTTTGAAGGAATATCCGGAAATAGACACCTTAAGGAGGGGCCCTCATTATAATTGAAAACCGAAACCATTCCTGTTGCATTATGAATATGCCCAAATACCAAAGGTTTATGGAGAATGATAGCAGCGTCGTTTAACAGGTATTTTGCCGCGAAATTATCAGTAGCATCAACTATTAAAGAATATTCATCACATATCTCGAGAATATTATTTTTATCAATACAAATGTTAAATAATTCATATTTCACTAATTGATTTATTTCAGCTAATTTTTGTTTAGATATAATTGCCTTCTGTTTTCCAATATCTTTATCTCCATAGAGTCTTTGCTTTGAAAGAGATTTTTCTTCAACAATAAAATTATCTGAAATACCTATTTCCCCGATTCCGACTGTTGCCAAATTTTGAAGTACAGTTGTACCTTTACTCCCTGCACCTATTACAATTACTTTTGATTTCTTCAATTTTTCCTGTCCTTCAATGCCTACAGACGGAAGTTTTATTTGATATGCATATCTCCGGAATTCTTTATCGGATAGAATATCTGAATTCATGACATAATTTTTATGTTTTAAAAATATAAAAATAAAAAAAGTGCTATTCATATAGCACTTTTCATAAATATTTATTTTAATGATGTTTAGAAGGCAAAAGACAAGCCTACTGAGAAAGGATACAATTCAGGGCCTGCATTTTTTTCAAAGAATGGAGTAGGATAGTAATTACTGTATAAATGCAATGCCCTGTATCCAACCCTGGCAGTGAATCCATATCTTAAAGCATTTATATTAAAATCATCTTTGCTCTTGTCCTTTTGTCTTTTCCCGCTATCCCTGTATATAACTTTTGTATGTGAGCCGAGCTTAATACCTCCAATAATACCCCCTGTAATATGGATTCTTTTTCTTCGTTTTCCTTTAAGCAGTTGCAATTCAAGTAAAAGTGGTACTGTTAAAAAAGTAGTCGTAAGTTTGCTTTTGCTTAATGTAGAAGGATAATCATCTTTAGTTACGGTAATTCCAATACTATCTTTTTGCATACTATTATTCCCGTCAAAATGATAATCATTGAATTCAAAACCGACTCCGGTTAACAGTCCAAATCTGTCACTCCCAAATCCTATACTATATTGTTTAATATTCAAATTAATATTCCATGACCTGCTTGTGTTAAGATCCATAAATAAATCATCTCCTGATCTGGACATAGAGAATTTATCATTTAAAAAGTTGTTTAATCCATAATCTATACCGGTCCAGTGGCCTCTGAATTTTTTCTTTTTGCCGGATTTTTTATTGCCATCTTTATCTGTTTCGTTTACTCTCAATGAAAATCCACCATCCTCTTCAATAATATCAAAGTCACTATCACCAATCTTAATTTTTGTAGTGTCCCCTCTTTCTACAACTTTTATAAATTCATTTGTGCGTACACTAATTTCATCTTCATTCTCTTCCAGAATAATTGTTGATACTGATGATATTTCATCCTCTTCCTGATTTATATCCAGTGTATCG
>CBFCXR010000099.1:0-9051 GCA_965602045.1 uncultured Bacteroidales bacterium
ACAAAAAGAAGAATGAATAACCAACAGAATAATTTAGAAGATTTCTATTCCAAGTATTGATATGTCGTCAAAAATGGAAGTGCTATCTTCCGTTATTCCTTGCTTTATTATTATGTTGTCAATATTATTCTTAATCCCATCATTATTTGAAAGGCATTCTTCAATTTCTTTTGTTGCATAAGATATTCCTTTACCATCTAAGAGCTCTATTAATCCGTCTGTATAACATAAGATTTTTGTATTTTCTTCTATGGTAATTGAGCCTTTTCTAATCATAGGTATTTCATCAAGCATACCAATCCCGACACATCCCTTATTTAGCATTAATAAGTCTTTTTTCTTCTTTTGATATAATATCGGAGGATTATGCCCGGCGTTAATATACTCCAACTCCCTGGTTTTATAATTAAATTTACCAATGAAAAGTGTAATGAATTTTTCTCCATCAGCTGCGTGCATTACTCTTTCATTCAACTTTTCAACTAAAGCGGCCAGTGATATTTCATGTGTAAAAAGCGCCCTTAAATTAGCCTGAAAATTGGACATTAATAATGCTGCCGACATACCTTTACCCGAAACGTCAGAAATGCAAAAGCCAAACTCATCCTTGCTAAGTTCCAGATAATCGTAATAATCACCACCAACTTCAAAATGTGGATGATAAAATGCAGTGACATGAATTTTACTATTTCTAGGAAGATTGTCCAGGTTAGGGATTAACAAATTCTGCATTTTTGATGCCAGCTCAAGCTCTTTTCTCAAAGCCTCCTGTTTTAAACTTTCTTTAAAGAGTCTTATGTTTTCTATTGCTACAATAATAATATTAGAAAGAGTTTGAATAAAATTCAGATGCTTAATAGTAGGACTAACGCCTTCACCTTCTTTTATATCACCTATTATCACAAATGCCATAGGAGCACCTTTATTAATTACGGGAATAACTATATCAAAATCATTAAGAGGTATGTTTGATGAAGATGTTATAAATGAAATCTCATTAATAGGAATTAAGTCTTTTTTCACATTTATATTCTCATAGGATGCACCAACTTCTCCTGACTTTAAAATGCATCTCCACGAATCCGCGTACTTAAAAACCAGTACTTTCCCGATATTTAGATCTTTGGTTAAGAGCTCTTCATATTTTTCCAGGAGTTGTTTTTGAGTAAGGTTTTCATTTATAGCCTGCGTAATATTGAGCAATGACCTTAGTTTAAAAGTTGTAAGCTGCAGCCTTTTTATTGAAGATTTATGTATTTTATTCACAAACTATATTTTTAAATACTATCTATTCTTTTATTCTCTCAACATAAGATTTTGATCGAGTATCGATTTTTATTTTATCCCCTGTATCGACAAATAATGGAACATTAATTTTTGCGCCAGTCTCGATTGTAGCTGGCTTGGTTGAAGCACTTGAAGCGGTATCCCCTTTAATTCCCGGTTCGGAATATGTAATTTCAAGTATTACGAAGGGGGGCAATTCGCATGAAATCGGGGTCTCTGTGTCAGCATGATATATGATTTCTACTTCCTGACCTTCCTTTAAAAGTTCCGGTGATTCAATAAAATTTTCCCCTATGTTAACCTGCTCAAATGTTTCACTATGCATAAAATGGTAACCCATATCATCACTATATAAAAATTGATAAGGCCGTCTTTCAACCCTTGCAGTATCTACTTTTACACCAGCTGTAAAAGTATTGTCAATAACTTTACCTGTAGTCAGGTTCTTAAGTTTTGTTCGGACGAAAGCCGGGCCTTTGCCCGGTTTAACATGTTGAAATTGTACTATTGTATATAAATCATTATTGAATTCAATACATAATCCATTTCTGAAATCTGCTGTTGTTGCCATATAAAAGTTAAAAATATCTTGTATACAAAAATAAAGTAAAAGGATTAAATATCTATCACTCAATACAAAAAGTTAAAGATAACAGAAATTTGCTAAATATTGGGACTTAAATTCTATTTTAATGCTGATTATAAGTCAGAAATATCAGGTAAGTTAATCTTATTCGAGAGGCTTGAAATCATATTTTAAACATGAATATTCTGATAGGTCGCATTTAATTGAACCAACTAAAAGATCAAATTTTACGCGAATAGGTATAAGATTTTTATCATCTGAGATCCAAATTGTCATATCGTCTTCCGACTCAAATATCCTGCCAGTCTCAACTACAGGTACGAAAACTAAACACCGGAATTTTCCTAATTTGGTTTTTATTATCTCTTTTCCTTTATACCGGATTGGAAAAGGAAATATTTCATCGCTAAAAAAAGTTAATATATTCAATGAATCACCAATTTCCAGTTCCTTATAATCTATTCCTCTGATAAAGTATAATGTAGAAACCATATCAAGAATGCCGGGGGGTACTTTAAATACAGAATCTGATATCTGGCTGTATAATACACTATCTTCCAGATGAAAAGAAACCTCATTGTAGAATGTATAATTACCTTCCCGAATATTTCTGATAGCCTTATAAGGACTATAGTTTTTAGGATCAAAATAACTTTCATAAGAATCTCTTACTCTAAAAAGCTTATCAGTTATACCTACAGATTTTGCTAATAATTTTGAATGATAGGCTGTTTTGTTTTCATACTTTACAAGCTTCAATTCTATAATTGCATCTCCACCATGAATGGGACCGTATTTTAAAGAATATCTTAATGATTCTCCCGATCTAAATGGTTTGGTTTTTTTGGGAGCCATCTTAAACTGACCATTTATATTCAAAGTTGTTATGAAAATTAATATGCCAGAGATAATATATATCATAAAAATCTTATATATTTAAATTTAACGATAAAAAGTTAATTTTATATGTATATTATGGCCTATTTTTAAGTAGATTTTATTAAAGTTTGAGTTTTCTTTTCGGAACTGTTGCGATAAAATCTTTTAAGTAGAATGGTTCAAAGTATGCTACATTTTCAAATATTTCCTTTTTATATGCATTTTCAGCTAAATCAACCATATATTTAGCGGAGGTATTGAACTTATCAATAATAATCAAGTTTTTGTTTTTTAGTATTTGTTTGCACTTATGTGCACCGGTTCCGAATAAAACAACCTTTTTCGCTGACAGGTATTTATCAAAAGAGGATTGATCGATTATTTTTGCCTGTATATCTTCAATTGTTTTATTTGAATAGTCGTATATACCTGTAAAAACTTCCATTCTTCTTGCATCTATCATAGGGCAGAAAAGTGTCTCTTTTAATGATTTCAGATTCATGTTATTTATGCTTTCATGAGTTAAAATACCTGATGCCATAGCTTGTAGCGTACTAACCGAAATTAACGGTACATTGCCTCCATAGCATAAACCTTTGGCCGTTGATACTCCAATTCGCAGACCTGTATATGAGCCGGGACCTTTACTTATTGCAATAGCATCCAGCCGGGAGACAGATAGTTTATTTATACTTAGAATTTCTTCAATAAATACACTTAATAATGCCGAATGTGATTTTTCTTCCAGGCTTTCTTTCAGGGTAGTTATATTTCCATTATGAGCCAGTGCAACTGAACATGCATTGGTTGCTGTTTCAATATTTAGTATTAAGCCCATAAAGTGAGAAATACACGATTATTTATTATGAGTTATTTTTTCTTTTTATAAAGATCCTTCTGGTTGACCTTATTCACTAATGTTCCATCCTTAAGTTTCTTTGCAATAATATTGTAAGGAGCAACAACAACTTCATCATTTTCCTTAAGTCCCTCAGCTATTTCAATAAAATTATTGTCCTGTATCCCGGTAATAACTTCGATTTGTTTAACCTTGTTTCCCTCGTATATAAAAACAACTTCATCAGGATCTTTACTCTCTGGCTTAATGCCGGTAGTATCTGATATGTCTGATGTATCCAGACGTGTGGTAACACTTTGTATCGGCAAAGACAATACATCAACTTTAAGTTCTGTCTGTATATCCGCTGAAGCGGACATACCGGGGCGAAATGGAATACTTCCCTTTTCTGTCAGGTGCTTATAAGATTCTTTCAATAATAAGATTTTTACCTCAAAATTTGTTACCTGGTCTGTTACTATACCTGTAATTTTTGCTGAATTTGCAATTTCTGTAACAATACCTTTAAATTTCTTATCCATATAGGCATCCAATTCAATAATAGCAGTATCATTCTCATTTAACCTGACAATATCATTTTCATTCACTTCAACTAATACTTCCATTTTACTAAAATCAGCAATTCTAAGCATTTCTGTTCCTGCCATCATTGATGTTCCTACTACCCGCTCCCCTTTTTCAATGATTAATCTTGAAATTATACCACTCATAGGAGCATAAATAGATGTTTTAATAAGATTTTCATTAGCTTCTTTAAGAGATGCCTCAGCGCTTTTCACTGTATACTGTGAAGCAAGTACACTTTGTTCGGCTGCAGCTACATCAGCCTTTGCAATTTCAAAATTTGAGGTTGCTGATTCCCAGTCGGCTTCTGATATTGCCCCTTCCTGCCATAGTTTTTTATTACGCTCAAAAGAAAGACCAGCCTGCTTAAATTGTGCCTTTACCTGTTCCAGCCGGGCTTTTGAATTAGCAAGATTGGCTCGGGCAGCATTAACCGAAGCTGCAGCTCTATCCCTGCTTGAGATATGCATATCAGGATTTATTTTAAGCAACAACTGTCCTTTATTAACTATGTCACCGTCTTTAACATATAATTCAACAATTTCCCCCGATACATCTGGTGTAATCTTTACTTCTATTTCAGGTTGAACTTTCCCGTTTGCAGTTATAAATTCCGTAATATTACGCTTTTTGACTTTTTCAGTAGCTACATCATAAACAGTTGTTTTTCCAAACCAGCCGGCCTTTTTACCTATAATGGCGAATATTATTAATATTACAGCAGCAATTAATAAATATTTTAAGATTTTTTTTGAATTCATTTTAATATTAATTAGATGTTAATTACCTAAATTTAATGGCTTCCCCTGATAGAAATCAAGAATTTTTGTTTTAAAGATATAATCAAATTTTGATTGTATAAGCTCTGATTTTGTATTTCTTAACTGGTTTTTTGCTGAATTATAATCAACGATATTAACTAGTCCTACTTCAAATCGCTGTTTTGTATACTTAAATGACTCTTCCATTGCAACTAGTGCTTTTTCTGATGCTTTATATCTTTTTAATGAAGCTTTTGCATCTGCATACGCCTGCTGAATTTCTTTAAAAAGCATGTTTTTTGAATATTCAAGCTGGTATTTAGAGTTCAGAATATTCAATTTGGCATTACTTACATAATTATTTGCCTGCCATCCATTTAAAATCGGGACGCTCACAACTAATGAAATACCTGTACTCGCATTATCCCTGAATTGATCACTAAAAGCATATGTGCCAAATACCGGGATTTGGGTTGTTGACTGTACCACCTCTCCGCTAACTGTTTCACCTATCGGGATAGTCACAGTTTCCTGATCAGTTTTTTTTTGCCGCGAATCAGAATAACCGGATGAATATGTTCCTGACAATGAAAGATTCGGACTTCTATATCCTTTAGCTATATTCAGAGAATGTTCTGCACTTCTGAGTTTATACTCTGCACTCTTAATTTGAGGCAATGCCGATTGAGCCGTATAAAAAATATTTTGAATACTTATATTAAATACATCTTCAGGAATTATAGAAATTTCAGGTATATCTATTTCAAAATCAGATATTGTATCTAATTCAAGAAGTTGAATAAGAGTTAAATAGGCGAGTTCAAGTTGATTTTGAGCATTTACGACCTGTAATTCCTCCGCAGCAGCCTGTGCCTGAATTTCAAGCAAGCTCCCCTGTGGCAAACTCCCGGCTTTAACAAGCTTACCTGTTCTTTCAACCTGTTGTTCTGTTACTGCCAATTGACCATTAGCAGCATCAAGCAATTCTATACTTAAGAGTATCTGTAAATAAGAAGCACAGATATTCAAAGTAATATCATTTTCAAATTTCTCCAGATCCTTCAGACTTGCGAGCAAATTAAATTTATTCTGCTTTATTGTATTAATTTTTTGCAGTCCGTTAAACAGAGTTACGGATGAATTTACCGAGAAATAGTTTGACATTATTGTCTGATCTTCAGTAAATGTATATGTAGTCTGATCTAATGCTCTTCCAAGAGAATAATTTTGATTGAAATTCGCATTAATACTGGGTAAAAGATCAAGCTTTGATTGCCATAAGGAAGCGCTCCTGGTTCTTGTATCAATTTCCTGCTGCTTAATTTGAATGTTGTTTTCCAATGCATAATTTATACATTTATCAAGTGTCCACTTTTCCTGTTGATAACTAGTGGAAAATACTGATGATAATAAAGCAGTTACTATTACTATAAATTTATTAATTTGTCTCATAATTGTAAGAATTAACCAGAATATTATCTATTATCTGATGAAATATAAATATTAAATGTGAATAAAATAATACTTTTTAAGATATAAAAGAAAATATTGAAAAATTAATATGAATAAAACTTTTAATTTGCACGGGATTGGAGAAATTAAAATGGTGAAAAATACAAGGGCTAAAAGATTAACCGTTGCTATTAGCCCATTATCAGGAGTCAGGGTCACTGTGCCGGGAAGTATGAGTTTTATGAATGCAGAGAAATTTGTGCTTGATAAAAAATATTGGATAAAGAAAAATCTGGATAAAATTAAACATATTAAGAATGCTTCGACAACATTCGATTCCAAAATCGAATATTGCACAAAAGAGCATAAATTAAGAATTATTCCCTTTGATAAAAGTATTATTAAGGTTATTATTAAAAATAAACAAATTTATGTTTTTTATCCATCCTTCGCTGATGTCAAAAATGAGATAATTCAGGGAGCTATTAGAAAGGCAATTATTGAAGCATGGAGAATTGAAGCTAAAAAATATTTGCCTGCCAGGATTAAAGAACTGGCAGAAAAAAATGGATTGAAATTCAATAAAATCAATATTAAAAATGCAAAAACACGCTGGGGAAGCTGTTCATCAGCAAATAATATTAACCTTAATCTGCAATTAATGAGATTACCTCAACATCTTATAGATTATATAATATTACATGAGCTGGCGCATACAATACATAGGAATCATGGGAAAGCTTACTGGGATTTTTTAAATAAGTTAACAGGAAATTCCAGATCATTAAATAAAGAAATGAAAAAATATAATTTAAATTTTTGGTAGGAAATAATTGGGATTTGTATGCTGATTCTATAAACTCCTGAAAAAATTAATCTTCATTTATAGCTTTGATAATTATTTTATCCAGGCAATTTATATATTCGTTTGCTTTTTTATTGCCAAAATACTTTGATAATTGTTTTGATATGATATCCTTTATATCAATTTGCCAATCAACAAATGATAAGGTTGATATCTTGCCCAGTTCACGTTTTTCAAAATGTCTCTTTAATGGATTAATGTTATTATGATAAGCCATATAAGCTTTAATATTATTTCTAAGCTCCGGTGAGAAGCAGTTTTCAATATTTTTTAGTGCGCTGGGAAATAAATCAAATGTTGATTCGTAAAAATCATAAAACGAATTATTCCAATTAATAAAATGAATCAGGTAATTAGATATATTGAAAATTAATTTTTCTTTTTCCTTTTCCTTATCAATAGACTGAAGAAATATATATTTTACTTCTTCAATATATTGATTTTTAATATGGTCATCAAAAATATCAGTAATTTCTTGTGTATATTTTTTATATTCAGTTTCCAGATTTTGTAAATCGTAATCCTTAGCCCTATAATTGATTTTATGGTTAATCAATTTGCTGATTATGTAAACCTCGTCATCAAGTAAGTTGTAAATAGGGAATACCTGCTTATTATTTATGGTTTTTAAACT
Organism: uncultured Bacteroidales bacterium; assembly: GCA_965602045.1. Taxonomy (GTDB): domain Bacteria; phylum Bacteroidota; class Bacteroidia; order Bacteroidales; family UBA10428. Next base: position 7,888 of record CBFCXR010000099.1, read on the forward strand.
ATTTTCTGATAAATAGCCGGAACTTATTAATTTATGAAATTGCTTGTTGCCCTGAGTATATTTCTCCAAAGCACTTTGATAGATTTTTAAATGATCATCGAGCCTGCTTTTAATAATTGTTTTCTTATCCAGCACACTAATTTGAAGACATAAAGGGTAATAATTTTCTGATAGATATGAAACAGGCTCGGAATCCTTATTCAAAAAATGTTGTATTTCAACTGAATATTCTGTCATATTAATAATATATCGATAAGGATAATAGTAATATGAATTAATAGAGAATGTGCAAAATACGAAATGTTAAATATTTTTCAAAATACTTTAATTAAATGATATTCACAGTTTTTATTTATATTTTTAATATTTTCACCCTGTACCTAATAATATTGCTTATTTGGTGAAATGTTTACACTAAAATTAAATAAAATCTTTATCAGTAATTAAAATAACCGGATTTTTATTTAGTGATTGAAAATTAATATTTCAATTGTATCATATTCTTTTTTATCTTTAAACCAAATTAGGAATATTGTAAAAATTTAATTATTAGTTTTTTACGTAACAATTTGGAGTATTTATCGTAGAAAAAATGTACATAGTTATAGTATTCTTTTTGTGCCTGATTAATGCAATTAAATAACATAAAACTATCTAAATCAAGGAAAAGTTACAATTTCATTGACTTTTCCTTTACATTGGTTGATATTATACCCCGCATTAAATATCAGAAAAAATCCTGCATTTGGTACAATTATTATAATAATATCCTGAAGTCATTACTATCCTTATTACTAATATGGGCATTTTTTCCTTTTCTGTCGTATTCGCAAAGTGGGGCTTATCCTGGACCGATTCTGGGTTATGCTTTTCAGAAAGAAATTGTAATTGAAGGGGATTCGGTTAAAGGGGACTTATATGACTTTCCATTATTAGTTAACATTAGCGGAGATCCTGATTTAAAAACTGTCTCAAACTTTGGAAATATATATGATGCTGACGGGAATGATATAATCTTTACTGATAAAGATTATAACAGGCTGTATCATGAGATTGAGAAATACAATGGCACTAACGGGGATTTAATTGCCTGGATAAGGATACCGTTACTAACCGCCGGTGTTGATACTACTATACGTATGATATACGGGAATCCGCAGGATG
>CBFCXR010000100.1:0-9037 GCA_965602045.1 uncultured Bacteroidales bacterium
TTGATATTGCAACTAACATTGCAAAAGCTGCAAAAGAGTATTCAATACAAGTTGTTCTGGATGGGGGAAGCTGGAAGAATGGGATGGAAGATTTGATTGAGTTTGCTGATATAGCAATTTGCTCAGAGAATTTTTATCCTCCGGGAACTAAAAATGAGGAAGATGTATTTGAGTATTTATCTTTAAGAAAATGTGAAAAGATTGCAATTACCCGAGGCCATAGGGCGATTCTCTATAAGGATAAGTCAGAATATAATAAAATTCCGGTAAACAAAATAAATGCTGTTGATACACTGGGGGCAGGTGATATTTTGCATGGGGCTTTCTGTTATTATTATTTAAAAACACAAAATTTTGCTGAAGCACTTGGGAATGCTTCAAATATTGCAACCGAATCATGCAAATATATTGGGCCCAGGGAATGGAAAGATTAATCAAAATGATACTGTTTGGTTACTGTAATTAATTAATTTTTTTATTAATGAAGCTAAAAAGAGAGGATATTGATTTATCGGCACCTGTTGGTTCATATGAATCATTAATGGCTGCTGTTCAGGGAGGCGCAAATTCAGTATACTTTGGCGTAGAGAAATTAAATATGCGTTCAAGGTCTTCCTATAACTTTAACAGGGAAGACTTAAAAAAGATTATTGGCATTTGTAATAAGCATAGAATTAACACTTACCTCGCTGTAAATATTGTATTATATGATAATGAATTACCTCAGATTAAAGAATTAATTGACTTTGCCAAAAAAGAAGGAGTTAATGCCATAATAGCTTCTGATCAGGCAGTAATAAATTACGCTTGTTTAGTTGGAATGGGATTACATATTTCAACACAGGCAAATATCAGTAATATTGAATCTTTGAAATTTTACTCTAACTATTCTGATGTGATTATTTTGGCCAGAGAACTTAATTTACTCCAGGTATCACAAATAGCAGAACAGGTTAAAGAACAAAAAATTACAGGTCCGTCAGGTGAATTGGTTAAGCTAGAATTATTTATCCACGGGGCATTATGCATGTCAATATCCGGGAAGTGCTATCTAAGTTTACATGAACATAACTATTCGGCAAACCGTGGCGAATGTTTACAGGATTGCCGCCGGGCATATACAGTAAAAGAAAAAGAAACAGGATTTTCTTTAGATATTGATAATGAATATATAATGTCACCTAAAGATTTATGTACGATTCATTTTTTAAATAAAATACTTGATGCAGGGATAAGCGTATTAAAAATTGAGGGAAGGGCAAGGCCTCCGGAATATGTAAAAATAGTAACTGAATGTTATAATGAAGCGATTAATTTATATGTGGAAGGGAAATATACTGCAGACAAAATAAAAAACTGGAGAGGTAAATTGTCCACTGTTTTTAACAGGGGATTCTGGGATGGATATTATCTGGGCCAAAAATTGGGTGAATGGAGCGAAGTATATGGCTCCAGTGCAAATAAGCAAAAAAGATATATTGGCAAGGGAATGAATTACTTTGATAGAATTAAAGTTGCTGAATTTCTTTGTGAAGCCGGTATATTGAATGTAGGCGATGAAATAATGATTACCGGTCCTACTACCGGAGTCATTCATGCTATAGTAAAGGAAATAAGAGTTGATTTGAAAAATGTCAATCAGGCACAACAAGGTGAAAGATTTTCTTTTCCCCTGGAATATAAAATAAGAAGGTCAGATAAACTATTTAAAATTACAGATTCAGATAAAAAGTAAACTGTTAAGTATATCTGTGATGTTTAAGATATTGTATTATTCATGTGATTAATATTTCATATTTGAAATATAAGATATTTAATGGCTATTTTTGGATTATTAAATATTTGGGGGATAAAAGAATTGAGGCTTAATTTAAATAATTTCAGAAGAATACTTATCACATCATGCTTGCTTATTTTTTCCATGTTAGATGGATATGTGCAATTTCTATCAACCGGACAGGATCCTTATTCAATAGTTTGGAATCAAATAAATACTGATAATTTTCAGATTATATATCCTATAGAATTTTACAAGGAGGCAAACAGGCTGGCTAACATTCTTGAGTATTCCTATGAATACACATCAAAAGGCTTTAATAATAAGCCAAAAAAGATATCGGTAATTCTCCATAATAATTCGGTGATATCAAATGGAGTAGTATCGTGGGCTCCAAAGCGGATAGAACTTATTACAACTCCGCCACAGGACAGCTATGCGGAAGATTGGCTGGAACAATTAGCATTACATGAATTCAGGCATGTGGTGCAGGTAGACAAGCTAAACCAGGGGATAACTAAGATATTATCATGGATTATGGGGCAACAGGGCACCGGGGCTGTGGTCGGTTATTTGCCTTTATGGTTTCTGGAAGGAGATGCTGTTGCAACCGAAACAGCATTATCAACTACAGGCAGGGGGCGTGTCCCTTCATTTGAAATGAAACTGAAAGCATTATTTACTGAAAAAGAAAGAAAATTTTCATATGACAAGCTATACCTGGGATCATATAAAGACTTTATTCCTGATTATTACGAGCTGGGTTATCATATGGTGGCATATTCGAGGTTAAAGTATGATCAGGAAATTTTTAGTAAGACACTTGATAATGTAGCAAAAAATCCCTATCAAGTAAGCCCTTTTTACTTTGGTCTTAAAAAAAATTATAATCTTTCAAAAGTAAAATTATTCAATGAAACATTTGATACTCTTAAATATTTATGGATAAAGCAAATAAATAATATTAATTATACAAATAATTCAAATATAATCAGTAACAAATCTAAAAACTATACAAGTTACAGGTATCCTCAATATTTGAATGATTCTACATTAATTGTTTTAAAAAGCGGGATAGATCAGGTTCCCCAGTTTGTTCTGATAGAAAAAGACGGATATGAAAAAAAAATTCATACTCCGGGAATTTTATCAACTGACCGAATATCAGCAAAGGAGAATAAAATTACATGGGATGAAATATTATCAGATCACAGATGGAGTCACAGGAATTATTCTGTAGTTAAGATATTAAATTTTGAAACAGGCAGGATAAAGCAGCTGACAAAGAAATCCAGATATTTTGCTCCCTCTGTTTCACATGATGGAAGTAAAATTGCTGTTGTTGAAATTGATGTCAGAAATAACTGTTTTCTGGCTATTCTTAATTCAGATAACGGGACAGTAGAAAATAGAATCCCATCTTTTCAGAATGCCTTCCTGCAATTACCGGAGTGGGTTGAAAACAATAAAGTTGTTGTAACATCTGTTGATAAAAAAGGGAATAAAATTCAAGTTTATGATTTAAGGAAAAAAGAATGGGAAGATTTGCTGTTACCAACATATACTAATATTTCACAGCCTGTGGGCTGGGGTAATTATTTCCTGTTCAGAGGAGCATTCAATGGTATTGACAATATTTATGCTGTAAACAGGAAATCAAATGAAATATTTCAAATAACTTCTTCAAAATACGGGGCTTTTGACCCCATAATAAAACCTGGAAGTAACGAATTGACATATACAGACTACGCTTCGAATGGCTACAATGTTGTAAAGGTTAAAATTGATACTAATAATTGGATTCCATTATTTGATGTTAAAAACTACTCTGTAAAGTGGCATAATCAGCTGGCTGAGCAGGAGGGGAAGAATATTCAGGAAAGTGATCCTCCGGATAAAAAATATAAAACGAAAGAATATTCGCGGATATTAAACACTTTTAATATTCACAGCTGGGCTCCTTTTTATATTGACTACAGTGATTTAGATTATTCAGATCTGCCTGTATCGCTCGGATTTACTGTTCTCTCGCAAAATAAACTTAGTACAGCTATATCAGATGTTGGTTATTCATATGAAAACGGGTATCACTATTTATATCCAAGAATTATTTATTCGGGATTTTATCCTGTAATAGAATTTTCAGCAAAATTCGGGGGCCCTGCTGTATTTATAAATTGGCAGAATGTGACAGAACCTCCTGATAATATGTCTTTTTATAAAAGTTATTTTATAAAATCATATTTACCACTAAATTTTACAAATAATAAGTATATAAAACAAGTCAGACCTCAAATAGAATTTGAATATGATAATGCCTGTTATTATGACGGTGGATATAAAAGAGGACTATCATTTTTACATTACAAGCTTAATATGTACAGGTATTTAAAAACTTCAACCCGCGATATTGTGCCAAGATGGGGACAGGTAATGAATTTTTCATATACACACTCATATTCAAATCCGTTTTTCGGCTCGATGGTTTCATTAAGTTCCAGATTCTATTTCCCTGGATTGTTTCCGCATCATAGTCTCAGATTATATGGTGGTATTCAGGAGCAATACCCGAAAGCAGTGATTTATGGTATTGACAGGATACTTTTACCCAGGGGATTCCCGACATATTTTTCAAGAAAATTATGGAAAGTATCACTTGATTATACATTTCCTTTGTTATATCCTGACCTTTCTCTGGGGCCTTTAGCTTATATTAAAAGAATAAAAATGAACCTGTTTTATGATCACGCCTTTGGTAGTGATGTTCGGGAAGAACCTGAAAACGGCCGGAATTTAAACACGGGAATGTATAATTCTTTTGGCTTTGAATTAACCAGTGATTTTAATATTTTAAGATTCATTTTTCCGTTTGATTCCGGCATAAGATATTCATACCTTCCCGGTAAGAGTGACTATTCAATTGAATTTTTAATTTATATTGATACAAGTATACTTTAGCAGGATCTGCAATTAATAACCTTGATTTTTCACAGATGCCTGATTTCAGCTAAAGTACTGACCAATAATTAATATTAGTGTTGTGATTACCAAAATATCACGAAATAAAATTGACATTTTAACCAGATTTTTGTATATTGTAAAAAACTGGAAACATTAATACATCGAAATTTTCTATATTTCATTTATTGGCTAAATTGTATTAATCTAAACCTGCAACTATGACTCCAGATCAAATAATTGAGACAACCGGAAGTATAACTAAAGTTGAGAGACTGGTTAATATTGAACAACATGTATTATCTAACACACTTGTTGTTAAGAGCAAGAATCCATTTCCCGGATATGGGAACAGAGAAAATATTGCTGGTAATAATATGCTAAATCCTGTGTATTTATTGCTGATGTACCGCTACTTTCCGGAAAAAGTTGAACGAATTTCAAAAATACTAAGGGAGAAATACAAAAATTGTAGTTTCAGATGCGGTGAAATAGTTATTCAAAATAATATATTTCCATGCATAAGAATTAAAGGCCTTACTGATGATAAATTGATCTCTCAGGTGCAGATGGATTATAAGAAAAACGACATAAAATTTGCGATTTATAAGAAGGTTGATTTTCAAGCAAAAATTAAGGTATTTAAACACTTTAAGATAACTGAAATTGCTAATGGAATTTACAGGGATTTATATGAAGGGGAAAAGTTTTATTTCATTATACCAAACCAAATAAACTGGAGGCTTCTCGGACATTTAACACATAATATTAAAGACAATATTGATAATTCTAGTTTTGATGAGGCTTTGGGCATTATTAACAGATTTAGCGGACCGGAAGATGTAATCAGGATATTTGATCAAAACAAGACGTTAAAGAGAGCATTGGAAATTAAAAACAGATATTTGAAAGAGCTGAAGAGGGAAATAATGCTTATAACAAATTTAAAAAAGACTGCCACAACAGCTTTCTTTTAGTTCGGGAAATTCAGGAGTAAGAGTATTTTATTAATATATTGATTAACGAATATTGATTAATGATATATGATTTCAGAAGTTATTCTGTATCATTTTATAAAAATTGTTTTTTGATTCACAAACTCACGTATTCCCAGATGTGCAAGTTCCCTTCCATAGCCTGATTTTTTGATTCCCCCGAATGGAATGTCCGGACGCGAAGCAACTAAATCATTAATATAAACAACCCCGGATTCAATTTCTCTTGCTATATTCCGGGCATTTTCGATATCCCTTGACCATAACGATGCACCAAGTCCGAATTGCGAACTGTTGGATATTTCTATAGCTTCCCGGGCATTCTTTGTTACGAATATTGATGCGACAGGACCAAAAAGCTCTTCTTCGTAAGCTGGCATACCGGGTTTTACAGCAGTAATTATTGTTGGATTAAAAAAAACATCTTTATCAGGTGTTTTATTGTCATTCCATAGAATAGCGGCCCCAAGTACTAATGAATCTTTTACCTGGTTATTCAGAGTTTGTCTTAATTCTTTACTTGCCATTGAAGCATAATCTGATGATTCATCCAAAGGATTGCCAAACTTCATCTGATGTAAGCGTTCTTTAAATTTTGAAATAAATTTATCAGCTATTTCTTCTTCAATAATAAATCTTTTGGCAGCAATGCAGCTCTGTCCGCAGTTAATCATCCTGGCTTTTGCAGCAATCTCAGATGCTACATCAACATCCGCATCTTTAAGAACAATAAAAGGATCACTGCCTCCAAGTTCAAGAACAGACTTTTTAATATTTTTCCCTGCTCTTTCTGCAACACTTTTCCCGGCTTCAGTACTTCCTGTGATTGTTACTGCCTGAATTCTCGAATCATCAATCAGCGCGCTCACCTTATCTGATTTTACAAGTAAGGTTTGAAAAACTCCTTCAGGGAATCCTGCTTCTTTAAATATGTCTTCTATTGCCAGTGCGCATTGAGGAACATTTGATGAGTGTTTTAACAGAACTACATTACCGGCCATAATTGCAGGCGGCGCAAAACGAAAAACCTGGTAGAAAGGGAAATTCCATGGCATAACAGCCAGAACAATTCCTAAAGGATCATAAGCAATATAACTGGTCCCGTCAACTATATTCAACCTTTCATTTTGTAAAAAGTTCTCAGCATTTGTTGCATAGTATTCGCAAACCCATGCAGATTTTTCAACTTCTGCAATTGATTCTTTGATTACTTTTCCCATTTCATTAGTAATTTGACGGGCAAATACTTGCTTATTAAGCTTTAGTATTTTAGAACATTGCAGCATTAATTCCGAGCGATATTTAAAGCTTGTTTTTTTAAAGTCTTTATAAGCCGATTCTGCCTTTTTTATTGATGATTCTATTTTTTGAATGCTATATTCACTAAATTCACCTAATAATTGCCCGTCATAAGGATTTATTGATTTTATTACCATAATAGTTTCATTTTTAAGGATGCATAACAAATATCGTTAGTTTTTAAATTTTAACAAATATTGTAATTTAGATTTTCTTATTATATTAAGTTACCGATGTTTTCTCTGGCTTAATTATTATGTAGAACATAACTTCATATAATAATAATTAATAATATAATTAACTGCTTATCTAAAAGCAATCTAATAATGGAAATGTGGATCAAATATATCATAATTTTCTTTTTAATCCTTTCAATTAAAGCAAGTTCCCAGTATTGGAAAATATATCCCTATCAACAGCAGGGAAGCATAATAAGTTTTCCGGAAGATGAGGGTTTTCATCCCGGTGAATCAATAGAATGGTGGTATATTAACGGACAGGTAACCGGACAGGTAACAGGGGATGAATATACGTTTATGCTGTCTTATTTTTATGAACCTGCTTATGGATTTGACGGATTCAGAATATTTAATTTATCGAATGAAACTACAAAGGAGTTTTGTTGTGAAACACTTCCCTGCTTGTATGGATCTGTTGCTGAGGATAGTCTGAATATTATTGCTACGGTTGGCTTTCCTGTAACGCATTATGAAGAATGGGTTACACAAACAGATGTAAATGGTACAATGAAACCATTTCAATATCATTTAAATGCAGTTTCAGGCAACGGCTCAATAGATATTAACTGTAGTACTTTAAAGCGACCTTTGATAATAGCTGATTCAGGACTTTTATTTCAGGGAGCCAGTGGATATACCTACTATTATTCTCAAACAATGATGGATATTTCAGGTACAATAAGCTTTAATTCTACTACTGAAAATATATCGGGAACAGGGTGGTTAGATCGTCAGTACGGAAGTTTTAATCCTAATGATAGTGAAGAATATGAGTGGTTCTGTATTCAACTTTCTAACGGGATGGATTTAAATGTCTGGAACATTTTTACAGATATGAATGATATTCCTGATACTTCAACTTATAGGATTTGCAGTGTGTATATAAATGATTCATCATCATTTACTACATCTGAATTTAATATAGAACGACAAAAATTTGCGTATTCTCAGGACAGTGCTAAATGTTACTCTCAACAATGGCGTTTATTAATGGATACATTTGATATTGATCTTATAGTTAATACACAAAACTCAGATAATGAAGTTGTATTACCTTTTAGATTTTTTGAGGGCAGTACCATAGTCCAGGGGACTGTCCAGGGATTAAATGTTGACGGGAAAGGATTTACCGAGTTATTGCATTCATATGAGAAGCCGGATTTAACAATTGTTTATCCTGATAGTAACGATACCTGGGATGACTCTAAGGAAATAACATGGAAATTAAATAATCCGGATCAGGGAAATTCCTTAAAATATGATATAGATATCAGTACTGACAATAAAAATACTTTTAGAAAAATCGCACGGACAATTAGTGACACAAGCTATTATTGGAATCCTTCTTATTTTATTGAGGATACAGTCGCATGGCTACGCATAACCGGATATTCTTTTGACAGTACCTTAGTTGAAAAAGTTGAAAATGAAGTGGAAGTTAAAACTCAACAAAAAAATTATGAACTATGCACCGGAGATAGTATATTATTTGTCGTTTTATTGAGCGAAGAAGAAAATTTTAGCTATCAATGGCAGAAAAATGATGAAGATATATCAGGCGCAACTGATAGTATATATTTTTCGGATTCTTTAACTACAGAAGATAATGGCAGTTATAAATGTATAATATACAACGATTTATTAAGGGACACTACAATTTCATATAATCTGGAGATTAATCCGGTTTTTGATACAAATGTATTTATATCAATTTGTGATAATGACAGTATATATATTAGCGGAGAATGGAAGAAAACAGATGGCATATA
>CBFCXR010000101.1:0-9009 GCA_965602045.1 uncultured Bacteroidales bacterium
CAGCCAGTAATAAAAATTTATGAAAAATCATGAAAAAATATCCTAGACCTGTCGGGGCTACAATTTTTTGTTTATTTGAAGATTTTATTACTAGCGGATAATTGATAATTAAATCTTTTGGGACAGCCCGGATGAGTTACTCAAAAAGTAAAAAATTGTCTTGTTTATTTGTAATCGCAATTTTGCTTAATAGCCTAATATTTTCCAGGTTAGAGTAATCATACTGATAAATTCCATCTTTTGCAGTTAGCATTAAAGTCCCTTCCAGGGGAATTACATCATATGCATTTATTCCGGTATAGTTAGCAATTTTGTTTTCTGAAATTGTCAGACGAACTTCATGAGCATCGGTATTCAGAAAGTCAATCTTTAGTAATTTGTCCTCTAACCTATATACAGGCTGGAATTCAACTTCCGTTTTGTTTAGTTTAATTTCCGACTCATTAACCTGAATCTCGTTGGTTACTACTTTATGACCTGTTGTAGTTACAAGCTTGTATACTCCGTTTTCCAGGTTTGTAAAGTTAAATAATCTGGAATACAATGGTCTGTCGGAAATAGTATCATAGTGTACAGCTGTTCCGTCAGTTCTGTGAAGTGAAAGTTTTACATCAGCATTCTCAGGAACAGTAACATTAATTCTGCTTAAGATACTGCAGAGAGGCCTTTATTCTCTTATTGAGGGACATTTAGGGGCAAGAGCATTTTATTAATATAATGATTAACGAATATCCCTGCCTTCCAGCAGTGTATTTCTTCACAATAAGGGTAGCAGTTTTTTACTTATTTTGTAATACGATTTTTTCTTAACGGGAACGCGTTGGGTTGAAATTCACATAGAACATTATTTCGCTCCTTCAGAGCTTGTTTTTGGTTCTATTCAATGATTAATATATTACCTTCTTATAAAAATAAAGTCCCCTCCTTCATCTCCTGCGTTTTTAATTATTCCAAACTGGGGCACATTATCGCTGTTATTTAATACTGCCGGTTTAAAGCTGAAAAACAACTGTTCGGAAGGTAAATATTTTTTCAGGTTTTCCTCCAGCCGCTTTGCTAAGTATTCCACAAAAACACTTTTATCGGGGACTTCCTTTAAAGTACCGCTGGTCATAGCTTTCCGGCTTGGTAAATCGTATAGTCTTTGAATAGCTATGTTTGGCATACTGAATGCTCTCCGGGTTTTAAATATTCCTCCGCTAAAACATGCATCAGCAACCAGTAAAGTATGCCTTGATTTTATACTTGCCATATATTCACTTACAGAGGTATTCCTAATCCAGTTTACAGTATTGGATCTGCTTGCATCAGATGGCAGCCAGTACCCCTTATCAGATCTTTCATCCCAATATCCATGGCCTGCAAAAAAAATAAAAAAGTTATCATTTGCACTAATTGTCCTTTCCAACTCATCTAATGCACTTATGATATCAGCCCGGGTTGGATTTTTCAAAAAAGTTACATTTCCCTTTTCAAAAGTATAGTAACGGGTTATTATGTCATATACTTTTTGTGCGTCCCTTAATGGTTGGTCCAGATCAGTAACATGCTCATCATCATATTCATTAACACCCATGATCAATGCATAATATTTCCCTTTAAGATCCAGCCCTTCATCTGAAGGTTTTATTAAATCAGGAGACTTTGGCGTAAGATCAGCTATAAGTATTGTGTCCTGCCCGAACTCCTGAAAAACTTCCGACAGATGTATTTTTACCGGGATAGTATTCGCAGTATAACGGCTTGTAGCAGTGAATATGTATAAAAATTCCTGGGTTGCATCAGGTTCCAGCCTGTCAATAAAATAAGTGTCTGTTTCCCCCAGCATAACACAGTTATCACCGGGTAAACTAAATTTTACTGACACCTTTTCAGCATCTGCAATACCGCTATTCTTAATTCTAATACTTAACTTAATAGGAAAATTCTGTTGAAATACTTCACCTGCATCATCTCCGAATATTGCACTTGAGACTTTTAATTCCGGCTTTTTATGGCTTCTCACCTTTAAAACCAGATCAGCCGGAATTGATTCATGGCCATTTTTATCTTTTGCACTTAGCTTTATCTTCAAGTTTTTATTAACTAAATCTGATTCTCCTTTAACCGGAATTGAAATTTCTTTGGAAATATCAGGTAATAACTCTCCCACCAAAAACTTACCGTCAATTTTAACACCATGTATTTCAGCATCGGCAGCAGAAACAGAAACAAATACCTGCTCTGCGCAAGCCGAACCTGTGTTTCTGACTAAAAGTTTTATTTTACCCTTTTCACCTTCCTCCAGCACAGAATTGCTGTTAACATCAATAAAAGTAATATCGCTAATCCCCAGTTCCGGTAATCCCTCTGCTACTTCCTGTTCTTTCTCTTTACCATAAATAATATATTTGCTTTTGCTTCTGTCCTTTATTACCTGCTGCCCATGACATAATATATAAGATTGCAATAAAAGGACTATAATAGTGTATATAAACTTTTTCATAACAGCCATTTTAAAGTGTTATTTTCAGAGTAAGCATATTAGCTCCTAATTGAGTACTATAGCTGTATCCAAACGAAGTTTTTGGTTTTGATGCAGATGACAGATTTTTTTTCTGTTTTTTATAATTTACAATAAGCAAGGTGATATCAGCAGCCCAAATTACACCTGCTGCCACACCAAAAACCACTGAAATTTGTTTGTCCGCTTCCGCATCATCGTAATTAGAAGATCTCAATGCTCTATCGTTCTTTTCATTTAAATATTCATCATAGCTTAAGGAAGCGCTATGATTAAACATATAAGATGTAACAAGTGAGCCATATCCGGCTAATCCAAGTATCCAGTAAGGTTTCCGGGTAATTCTTGTATTTCCGTAGCCCGGAAAAACAACAGAAGGAGCAACTGTCCCTGCCAGGCTAAAAGATTTCTCTGTTTCCTTTTTTGTTTCGGCAATTAACTCCGGGACAGCGGTAACTTCAACATATATTCTTCCATCCAGTTCGACTTTATCTTTGTCTAAATCCCATATAATTGTCTTGTTCTCGCCGCCTTTTATATTTTTATCAATATCTCCGGTTAATGATTTTGCAGATATCTTTTCTCCGCTTTCATAAAAAATCTCAGTATTAACAGTAAACTTTTGATTTCCGGAGTAATATTCAATATCATAAGTAATAATAAGCTGGTTGCCCCTTAGTTCAAAATCAGTATTTGTTATTATGGCGTTTGATGTAACCTGGGAATTTATATACAAACATGATAAGGAAATTGTCAGTATCAACACACTAAAACTATTTATAAGGATTTGTTTCATATATAAATTCATCATTCAATTTTACTAATCCGCATACGGGACATAAGCCCAAAAGTCATTTAGTGTTTGCCAGTTAATATAATCAGAGATAGTATTGGGTGTTCTGAGCCATCCGGACAAATCCACATCTTTCTGGGATACTCCGCAGAACATATATGCTATATCTCCAATATTAATTAATACAGGAAAGAGTCTCGGATTGTCCAGCCCTTCAACCTGTCCCCAGCTGCCTCTTGGGCCATCGCCAGGATCAAACACCCACATTATATCATAATCAAGCAGATAGCCCTTATCTTCTATTGAAACGGTTCTCGGATAATACGAGTTAACAACAGCACTATCTTTTGGTATCCATATTCCATTTGTAAAATCATATTCATAGAATTCGCGATATATGGCAGGCTCAAATACATTCTCAAAATTATTAAATCCGCCGCCAACAAAAATCCGGCTGTTTATATTAAAACCATAAGCATTTTGTCTTCCACCGGACTGAAAGCCATCAGGCCATTCAAACCATTCGTTGAACTCCGGATCATAAAAGAAACTAATATTAGAATTTGAACCCCCAAGCAGATATGCCTTGTTATCAAAAACGAAAATAAATGGTGCAACCCTTGTATTATCATCCGGTAATCCGGCCCTTGGAAACCATAAATTATTTGCAGGATCAAATCCGAATAAAGTCTTTGCTTGTCCGTTAAAGACATATCCTGTTTTATTAATAACAAAAGCTGTGTTATAAAGTGAAAATCCCGGATATTCAGAAATATTAGACCATCCATAATTGTCAGAATTCTGGGGATCGTATTTCCAGAAGTCATTTAAATTAATCATGTTACTCCCTTCATGGCCTGAACCCCCTCCAAAATAACCTATATCATCAATTGCAAAGCCAAATGCTCCCATTCTCGGTGTACCCGGGAAATCGGCTAATTTTACCCAGACATTTTCAATTATAAAATCTATTTCACCCTCACTGTATATTGTATCCAGGTCTTTATCAATAGCGTATGCCCTGACATAATACCATACTCTTTCCTTCAATCCGCTTAATGTACTATGAAATGCTGAATCATTAGCTTCTGAAAAAGTTGTCCTGAAATTTCTTGCCTTCGGATTAGGTTTTACAGACCAGCAATGTCCGTATTCAACAATACCCTCACCAGCATCAACAATTTGGCCGGATATCCAGGCCTCTGTTAAAGAAAAGGTTACTTCTCCTGATGTTTCAATCAGGATGTCTTTTTTTAAATCAAGCCTTTCGCAACTATGAAATAATACAAGAAATATAAAAATGGAGTAAAGGAAATATTTTGTCAAATTCATTTTAAAAGATATTTTTCACAATATACTACTAAAAGCATTGATTGTCAAGGTTTAAAAGTGTATTTTTGATATATGTCCAAAAACCGGCAGTTAAAATATCCAATTAAATGATATATTTTATTATTGTATTCCCTTAAAAACTATTAATTAATAATTATACCTTTTGGTAACATCTTACCCAGTCAATTTCCATAGCAGCAGGCAGATTATTCCCTTTTACATCTTTATAAATTCCTGAACTAAGAATTATATACATTGATTCCTGCGGAATCCCCTGGCTGGATGATGCCACTTTCACCCCGTTAATTTTCCAGATAAGCTTATCTTCAGACCATTCCAGTGAGTAGATATAAAAATCCCCTGCAAATTTTGATAAGCCCAATTTGGATATTTTTTTACGTATTACCTGATTTTCATCAATATTCCCCCAGAAATTGCTCATCACTAATCTATTTTCCGCTTTTGCAATGTCAATATGAGGGACCACCTGTTTTGATAACATCCAGAACGCATGATTAACAGGAAAGTTCTTGTTAAATCTTATTTTAGCTTCAAAAATACCGTATTTTTGTTTGTAACTATTTCCGGTACTTATAAGCCCTGATGTATATTTAAAGTCTCTTGGAAAAAATCCAATCTTAGGATCCCATGCTTTGCCTTTAACTTCCTGTTTTTTAGTTATTATTTTTAAAACTCCGTTATCAAATTCAAGGTTATCGCCATCTGTGTATATGTGTTTCTCATGGGCCAGTGCATAACTTTCCTGTAATAATGCATCTCCCCAGAAGTACCTTGTCATCCATATTTTACGATCAAGCGTGCCGGATGAAAAATCTTCCTCGAATGTTATTTTCCATTTCTTAAGATCATCAAATTTTGTTGAATCTTTAAGTTTGAAATACCAGATTATTTTGTCTGATTTTTTTATTTCATAATATTTCTGTTCTAATTTGTACTCATCAGACAGCTCCAATTTTTTCCCGGGAGATAATAACATATATTCTTTAACTTCCCTGAATTTCTCGGATTGAACAATATTTTCCAGTTTTTCAAATTTATCGATCCTCTCTGAGCCATCCAGATTTAAAAAGTTTGCGTATAAACCGGAAGCCTTAAATTTAAAATTATCTTTAAACCTTTGTGAATTTTTTAACCTGTTATATTCCTCCTGTTTACTGTATTCATCTGTATCCTGAAACTTCTGACTTTCAATTCTATTCTTTTCAATTCTGTACTCGTCAGAAAGGATATATTTTTCTAACTCAATGTATGCTTCCAGTTCCGGTGAATCATGTAGTTCTTTATAGTTGCCAAAAGCAGGCAGATTGATAATTTTATAATAGTTTTTAAACTCCTCTGATTTTTTTATTCCTTTATATTGCCGTAATTTCTGAAATTCTTCAGAAAGCTTGAATTCACTTTTTTTCATAGAGCGTTGTGCTGATGAAAAGTCATTTGACCTGATATAAACGCCTAACTCCTCGAATGCTTTTAATCTTTTCGAATTATTTAAATTACTATAATCAGAATATCCTTTAAAATTTATAATCTTAAAATAGTTTCTGATATTAGCTGACTTTTTTTGTCCGAGATACTGTTGAAGGTTTTTATATAATTCTGAGCGTTCAAACTTCTTTTTTGGCGATAAAGCCATATATTCTTTTACCTTATGAAAGTCAGGTGACCTAAGAATTTCTTCCAGTTTATGATATCTTTTTAAATCATCTGATTCTTCAAAAGTTCTAAATTCCTTAATTTCCTGAGATTCCTTTATTTTATAATAATTTCTTATATCTTTTTGTTTTTTAAGATGCAGATATTCCTGCTCCGTTTGGTATTCATCAGTATCTTTAAATTTTTGAGCCTGTACTTCTTTTTTTCTTTGTGAAAATTCAGGAGATGTTACTTCATTTTCTATTTTGATGAATTCAGCTAACTCCTCAGATTTAGAAAAATCCGAAATAGCTTCATACTCTCTTTGTAGAGCTGCTCTTTTTTCTTCAACTTCAAATGTTTTAGGAATTAGCCCCAGTATTGCTTTAAAACTTGCCATCTTATAAAATTTAGGATTTAACCACTATACTTTAAAACTTAAATTAACTAAAAAGATTGCACAATAATATTATTTGTAAGTTAAAGATATAAAAAATGAACAATTTTTAAGTTATGTATCACACTCACTTATTAAAATTACCTAATTGTTTTGAATGTAAAAATTGCTGCATTTATTGTTATTTTCAATATTTAAAGGTAATTAATAATATCAATTTTAATTTATCTGATTAATAAAAGTATTTATAATTATAATTTCCCGATTATTCCGTTCAGGGACAGCCCAAAAACATTATTTCTGATTTTTCTTGTATTTTCATTGTCAGCCTCTGCATCATTCATCATACTTGTATAAACAAATGCAGATAATCCAATACCAATAAATCGTTTAATCATAACAGTTGTGCCAAGTTTTAATTCAAGACCAACTCCGGTTTGAGAACCATATGAATCAGAAATATTATCCCTGTAGTAGCGAACAGTTTTACTTCCGGTAACTGAACCGGATAAATAAATCCATTCAGGAATCGCATAAATAGTAAGTCCGGCTCCAAAATCATATATGCAAATAAAGGAGTTTTTATATATGCCGTCACGTCCTAAAGTTTCATACGAATCTGTAAAAACATTAGCTCCAAATAATCCATGAATAAATGTGTTTTTTATTACTCCTATGCCTGCATATAAATCCACCGGAATAATATATCCTTCAACGTCAAAACTGCCAATGCTGTTTTTACCATATGCTGCCCCAAATTCCCCCCTGATAAAATAATTGAATGATTCTGATTTTGAACTTTTATGCCTTCTGTCAGATGGTAAGACTACTTTTCTCTGTGCAGAAGCATTAATATTAATTATAAAGCATACAATAATGCCGGTGAGTAATAATGGTATCCGCATGAAACAGAATAATTTTCAGGAATAATTATATATGGTTTATTTTATATTGCGATATAAAATAACGAAATAATCAGGAATTTAATGTGAAAAACTTTAACTAATAAACCTTAAAGCCTGAAAAAGTGGCTTCTCCCACTTCAGTTGAAGAACCGGAATTTACAATCATATTAACAATATCTCCCTGTGTAAGGTAAAGTATAAATGAACATCTTACTGTCTCATTGCCGGTATTAGTAAGTAATGCATCATATAACGAATTATTTATATAAATGCTTACATTCTGTGTTGCTGAAGCATCATAAACAAAATAAAACGAGTATAATCCGGTTACTAAAACATCAAAGTTACCGCTTACATGATCATAAATATCACCATTATCCACCCTTTCTTCATTAAAAATCAGATAAATATTTGTAAGTGGTGTAACAGTGGAAATTGTAGTTTTATCAGCATAAAAATAAATACTTTGTGGATTTGTTAATTGCGAAACATCAATCACATTACCTCCTGAAATACTTATGGAGTCACCCGCAAGTGTTAATGTCTGGTTATCCGTGTTATCGTAGAATTTAGCAAGACTTTTCTTATTACCTCCCGAAATCCCTATAGAATCACCTATAAGTGATAATGTCTGATTATCAGTATTATCATAAAATTGTTCAAGACTAACTTTATTGCCCCCTGAAATCCTTATAGAATCACTTATAAGCGATAATGTCTGATTATCTGTGTTATCTAAATACGAATCCAGGTCAATTTGATTTGCATCAGGATTATTAGTAATTTCCAGAATATCATCTTCCAGCATTAAATCCTGTATTTCGTTGTTAACCTCATAATCAATCGGCAGAGAACTCTGTTCCGAACCATCACTGTTTATCAATAAAAGTTCATTATCTTCTGTATTTATTGACAAACTTTGAATTTCATTTGTAGGGTCCTTGTCATGGTCGTCAGGATCGCCATAGTTTCCTCCACCACCGCTGGCAGCATATTCTGCATATAAGGCATAAGGTACACTCATAAACTGAGTGGTTCCCATATCGAGGTATTCGCCATCATCACGAAATTTAATAGCTACTTTAAGAAAGTGGATTCCATCGCCCCATTGAATATCTGAAAACTCATCCTGCAACCCTCCTTCCCGTGTACCCTGACCGATAGTTAAGGTAAACAATCCGTATTTGTTGGTGTGGGCTGTATGATTCTCTATCCATTGAACATCTCCTCCTGCACTACCGGATTTTATTGTCAACCTTACAGATATAGCCTGATCAGCCAGCTCCTCGCCAGTAAAATCACGTGCAACTGCCTGGTAAGTTATTCCCTGGGGAGCCCCCTGTGAAAAGCAGTTAGAAACAGCTATCAGGGCAATCCATAAAAATATATTTATATTTTTAATTAATTTCATTTTAATGAAAAATTT
>CBFCXR010000102.1:0-8998 GCA_965602045.1 uncultured Bacteroidales bacterium
GATATTGTCAACCTGATCTAACAACTTTTGACTTTGTTCATTTATAATATTGGCATATTTATCAATTCGCGATGGCTCCTTTATAATATCCTTATCAGATAGAACTTCGGCAGATAATTTCAATGAAGAGATTGGAGTTTTAAATTCATGAGTCAGATTATCAATAAAATCCTTTTGAATTTCTGACAGTTGCTTTTGTTTCATAATAACAAACTGAGTATATCCGAAAAATATTATTACAATCAGAAGAATCCCGGTTAGAATGTACCAAATGCCTGAATCGGATATAAAGAACTTTTGCAGCCCCGGGAAAAACACTCCAAAATAATAAATATATTCATCGTATTTTGGAAGGTTTTTCTTTCTTTCCTGTTTCCCGGGATTATCAGATAACTGTATATAATTCCCGTAGACCATATTATCAGTGTAGCAGTCATATATACCATACTCAAAATTGAGATTTAAGTTTATTTTTTTTAATTCTTTTATCAGGTAATATTCAAGTAGTTCAGCATCTATAATATCGTTAACATTTACCAGGTAGTAATTTGAAGAATATTGGTAAACTACATTTTCATAGGGCAGAATCGAATTATTATATTCGCTGAGAATTTCTGCAACGTTTCTTAGGGCAATCTGAATAGACTGATTTAACTGTCTTTCTTTTAAATTGAAATTCTTTTGTAAAAGATAAATCTGTATAATTATTATTCCAATTATGGAAATAATACCAAGGATAATAGTTAATCTTATTGTATTACGCTTCATTATGCTAAATTAATCTTTCATATTATGGTTATCACATCATTAACAAATTGTTAACAAATTTTATAATTCTATTAACTAACAAATTATGATTCATTTCGTAAATTTGAAATGTAAAATTTACAAAAAGCAATGTTAAATTTAGTTATCTTTAAAAGTATGAAGGTAAAAAGGATTCAATTAATCGCATTATTAACAGGAATAATATTATATAGTTTTAATTCGGTAAATGCACTTCCAACAGAGAATGATGATTCCAAATCAAGTATTGAATGGGCAAAGAAAATTCATGATTTTGGAAAAATTGTTAGAAATGAACCGGTAAAGGTAGAGTTTGAATTTAAGAATATAAGCCTGGTTCCTCTGGTATTAAATTATGTTAAACCCTCTTGTGGATGTACTGTAGCAGCCTATCCTAAAGAACCTATTCAACCGGGTAAAACTGCTAAAATTACTGTTGGATTTGATGCAAAGAATTTTGGATACTTTACAAAATCAATTGCTGTTGATTCTAATGCCACTGAAGGAAAGGCGATTTTGTATATAAAAGGAGAGGTCGTTAAGAATTAATAATATTTTATTTTTATATCCTCGAGGGCCATCGCTACGAGTCTTTACAAAGATTTGTTTTCCAAATTTTTTGAAGGCCGGGATTAAATATTTAAAGTGTTGCCCTGAAAGGGATATATATTAGCACAGGACATCGTCCTGTGTTATTGAATAATACCAAAATCAAGCTCTGAACGAGCAAAACAATATTAATCCTATAGATAACTAACCAATATTTTTATTCCTTTGATTTGTGAGAATTTTGTTCTATTTTTCAACTATAAAGTGATAATTCAAAAATATATTTTTATAATTTTTGGGATTAAGCGCAGGAAGGCACTTATTTATTATTAAAATAAAGAATAAATAAATGAAAGATACACAAGGCAAGAAAAAAGGTTTTGGTACGGCTCCTGTATTTTTTACCGCTATATCAACAATTTTAGGAGCAATACTCTTTCTGAGGTTTGGCTTTGCTGTTGGTACACTTGGCTTTGCAGGAGTTCTGGGTATTATTCTTATCGGTCACATAGTGACTATACCCACAGCCCTTGCAATTTCTGAATTAGCTACTAACCAGCGAGTCGAAGGAGGGGGAGAGTATTTTATAATTTCACGTTCATTTGGATTAAATATCGGAGCTACTATAGGTATTGCATTATATTTTTCACAGGCAATAAGCGTGGCTTTTTATGTAATTGCTTTTACTGAAGCTTTTGAGCCTTTCTTTAACTTTGTAAAAGAAAGTTTCAATTTTGACCTGCCCCGGCAGGCAATAAGTCTGCCTGCAATGATATTGCTTTCATTTTTAATATTGAAGAAAGGGGCAAATCTTGGAGTTAAAGCATTATATATAGTAGTGACTATTCTACTAATATCATTAATATTGTTTTTTTTAGGTAAAACAGGTTATTCAGATACTAATGAAGTAAGTCTGTACTCAATAAATACAGATGCTTTAAAAAGCTCCTTTTTTATTGTATTTGCAATATGTTTTCCTGCTTTTACAGGTATGACAGCTGGTGTCGGATTATCCGGGGATTTAAAAAATCCCGGAAGGGCTATACCATTAGGTACAACCTTTGCAACTGTAATAGGCATGATTATTTATATTTTTATTTCCTGGAAACTTATTACTTCTGCAAGCCCTGAAGATCTTGTTAACAACCAGCTAATTATGTCAAAGATTGCTATATTGGGACCAATAATAATACCATTGGGTTTGGCAGCATCAACTATATCTTCCGCAATAGGCTCAATAATGGTTGCACCACGTACTTTACAAGCCCTGGGATCTGACAGGTCACTTCCATTCAGAAAAATTAATTTTTTAATGGCAAAGGGTAAAGGGGAAACAAAAGAACCATTTAATGCTACCTTGTTATCTTGCCTTATAGCAATAGTTTTCGTGGCACTTGGTAATGTAAATGTTGTTGCAAAAATTATCTCAATGTTCTTTATGGTGACTTATGGTTCTATCTGTCTTATATCATTTCTATATCATTTTGGAGCAGATCCTTCCTATAGACCTGTTTTTAGATCACGCTGGTATATTTCATTTATTGGATTCTTTATGTGCCTGTGGCTTATGTTTAAAATTAATGCAGGTTATGCGCTTTTAGCTGTTATTGTTATGGCATTAATCTACATAATAATCAGTTATGCTCATAAAGAAAGAGGTGGATTACAGAATATTTTTCAGGGAGCTATATTTCAACTTAGCCGTAATATTCAGGTTTTTATCCAAAAGTCAAAAAAAGCAGCTACTGAAAACAAATGGAGACCGGCAGCAATTTGTATTTCCGACTCATCTTTTGAACGTGAAAGAGCTTTAAATTTATTGAATTGGATCTCATACAGGTATGGATTTGGTACATATATACATCTGATTGAAGATTATTTTTCAAAAGCATCAAATACAAAATCCAAAGAAATATTAGATAAATTAATTGAATTGACTAATGAAAAAAGTAATGTTTATCTTGATACTATTATCTCGCCTTCCTATACATCTGCTATTGCACAAATAATTCAATTACCGAGTATTTCAGGATTGGAGAATAATATGATTATATTCGAATTTGATAAGGAAAATCCTGTAAATCTTAATCAAATTTCAGAAAATATTCCACTGGCTAAGGCAGGTAACCTGGATATATGTATTTTAGGGTCATCCCGAAAGGATATATTTTTTAAGCAAGGAATACATGTATGGATAAGAAGTATTGATATTGAAAATTCGAACCTGATGATTTTATTAAGCTATATAATTCTGGGGCACCCTGACTGGCGAAAAGGAAAAATAAAGATATTTGATATATGTAAGGAAGAAGATATGCTGGAAACAAAGAATAACCTGTTAGAGCTGATTCAAACCGGCCGTTTGCCCATTGCCCCTAAAAACGTTGAATTAATTAAAATTGATGAGAATATTAGCTATAAATCTATTATAAATTCAAAATCCAATGAGGCAGGTTTAACGGTTATTGGATTCATGGAAGAGCAATTAAAGTTTGATAAGGAATTATTTATGGGATATAACGAAGTGGGAGATATTCTTTTTATAAATGCTGCCGGTCAAAAGAAGATACAATAGATTTTGAATTTCTGGTTACATTCATGAATTTTATATTTTGTAAATCCATGTTTTATATATGAGGGCTTTTAATCCACATATTTTAGTAATTTTTGGTGCATCAGGAGATCTTGCCGAACGAAAATTAGTTCCTGCACTTTATGAGCTTCAAAGACTGAAACTTCTGCCGGCTAATTTTGCTATTCTTGGAGTAGGCAGAACAAAACTGGATAGCCAGCGATTCAGAAACAATATGAAGGACGCATTAGAAAAATATGTGGGCAATTATATGAATAACTCTACGTCAGAAAATTTTATAAAAAAGTTAAATTACATATCAATTGATACAGGTAAAACTGCGGAGTATGATTTTCTGAAAAAAGAAATATCAAAGCTGGACAAGCATTATAAAACACAGGGAAATATTATATTCTACCTGGCAGTGCCTCCTGTGTTATATGAAAAAATTCCCCAGAGTCTTTTTCATTATGGATTAACAGTGAATAATGATTCAGGATGGAAAAGATTAGTAGTTGAAAAGCCTTTTGGATATGATTTAAAATCATCAAGAGAGCTAAATAAAAATCTCCTGAAATATTTTACTGAAGAGCAGATTTACCGAATCGATCATTATTTGGGGAAAGAAACGGTTCAAAATGTTATGGTAACACGGTTCTCTAATGGTATTTTTGAACCACTGTGGAACAGGAATTATATACATCACATTGAAATTACATCTGCTGAAAATGATGGTATTGAAAATCGTGGCGGTTATTACGATAATTCAGGAGCGCTAAGGGATATGATTCAGAATCATTTATTGCAACTTATCGCTTTGGTAGCCATGGAACCACCAACGGTTATTGATTCAACCGCCATTAGAAATGAAACACTTAAAGTTTTTCAGTCTTTACGTCATATGGGAGCCGAAGAAGTTAAGAATCAAGTAATCAGGGGACAGTATACTGAATCAATTATTAATGGAGTTAAAGTTAAGTCATACAGGGACGAGGAAGGTGTTTTGGCGGATTCAAGAACTGAAACTTATGTAGCCTTAAAACTATTTATTGATAACTGGAGATGGGGTGGCATTCCCTTTTATATCAGGACCGGTAAACGATTACCTACAAAAGTTACTGAAGTGGTTATTCATTTTAAGCCCACTCCGCATAAACTTTTTTGTTTTAATGAAGAAAAAGGCAATGCAGAAAACCAGTTGGTTATAAGGATTCAACCTGATGAAGGAATGCTTCTGAAATTTGGCATGAAAGTTCCTGGTGTAGGTTTTAAAGTGCAGGATGTAAATATGAATTTTCTTTATTCAAACCTGTCAGATAATAATATGCCTGAAGCTTATCAGAGATTGCTGCTGGATTGTATGCAAGGTGATACAACATTATATGCCAGAGGTGACGTAATAGAGGAAGCATGGAAGTTTATTAATCCAATATTAACAGTATGGATTGAAAACCCCGGGATTCAGGTGTATGGTTATCCTTCCGGTTCTTGGGGACCCAAAATAGCTGATTCTTTGATTGAGGGACAAAACATGACATGGAGATACCCATGTAAAAACCTTACAAATAGTAATGATTATTGTGATTTGTAAAACAATTATTTATTTAATGATATTTATCAGGAATCTTAAATACTTAAGGTTTAATAATAGATTTTCATAGTGATGAATCCGGAAATTAAAATTTTTAATAGTATTTCTGAAATGGCTGAAGAGCTGGTTAATGAATTTCATAAATATGTAAAAGAGTTATCTGAAAAGAAAAACCAGGTCAATATTGTCCTCTCAGGAGGTAGTTCTCCAGCCACATTTTTTAGGCGGCTTGGTAGTTTTAATACCATTGACTCAAAAAAGATTAATTGGAGATTAATTCATCTATTCTGGGGTGATGAAAGATGTGTTGCTCCGACTCATCAGGATAGTAATTACGGAATGGCAAGCAGGTTTTTAATAAGATCAATAGATATTCCTGAACAAAATATACATAGGATAAAAGGAGAAGGAATACCAGCGGATGAAGCATCGTTATATTCGGATTACCTTAAATCGAATGTTCCCCTGAGAAATAGTTTTCCTGCTTTTGATTGGATTTTTCTTGGGATAGGAAATGACGGGCATATTGCTTCGATATTCCCTGATCAGTTAACACTACTTTTCTCTGATAAATTTTGTGAAATTGCAACTCATCCACAAACAAAACAGATGAGAATTACTTTAACAGGGAAAGTCCTTATCAATGCCCGCCGCATTACGTTTATTATTTCAGGCGAAAACAAAAAACAAATCGTGAAAGAAATAATGAATAAGGAGCCTGTAGCTAAAAAATATCCTGCAAATTATATCAAACCTGTCGGAGGTAGATTAGAATGGTATCTTGACAGACAAGCCGCACAACTTATTTGATTCAGGAATAACATAAGAATTTTGGGTATAATAATATGACAGCTTATATTATTATATCAATTAATTATATGAATACAAAATATTTTTGTGACACTTATACTATCTATTGATTCAACAGTTATAAAAGAAAACCGCACATTAATATATAGAATTTATAGTTTTATCAAATAACTGAATTATAAATCATTAATTATACCAGATATGCATACATTTATAATAAATATTTGCAATCAAAAATTGTAATGAGGACTCATAATTCACCTCTAATATTTATTGTAGACAACAATTTAATATATCAGAAATTAATTGTTCAGTATATTAATATTGCAAATTTTACGGAAATTCTAACCTTCACTAATGCAGTAGAATGTTTAGCTTGTATTGATCTGCATCCTGATATTATAATTACTGATTTGCATTATGGCGAGGATAGAGTTAATGGTATTGATTTATTAATGAAAACAAAGATCCTTAGCCCCAAAACAAAAGTTATATTTTTATCTTCATATAATGATATGGAAGCAGCGGTTAATTCAGTAAGGTTAGGTGCGGTTGATTTTATTGTGAAGAGTAAGGTAGCATTAGACAAGTTAATCCGGAGAATAAATCAGTTGGTTTATTATCATAAGGAGATTGAAAAAGTAAATTCTGTAAGTATTAAACTTGCTGCAACAATTGCGGTTATTTTAGTTGTATTTATAGGTCTGATACTTTTATATAACCACTGAAAGTTTATTTCTCTGCCTTGCTAATTGTTAAATCATTGTGATAATTCAGAAAGTAAATTGATATATTTTCAAAACCACCTTTATTATTTATTCTTTTGAAAGTGTAATCTGATAATAATAAATCAATTTTAAAATAATCAATACATCGGGGAAAATCTTTTCCGAATTCTTTTAGAGCAGTAATAAAATACATTACAATATCATAACCTAAAAAACTGTAATTAAAACCTTTATTCTTAATTATATAAGGTTCATAATTATAAATTGTTCTGTTTTTATTAATAAAACGTTTTGTGTGTTTGTTATTATAATCAATATAGAATGGTGTGTACAGACTAAGTTGAAGATTATGCAAATATTCAATATCAATATTTCTCCATGTTTGCCAATCAGGATATCCAATTAATATTATCTCATAATCTTTTTGATACCTGCTAAGATTATTAACAGCATTAATCACATATGCTTCATCTGTTGAGGCTACAAAAACCAGGTTCTTTCTGTTTTCGGATAACGCATTTAAAATGTTTTCACTTAAAGTATCATTAAACCTTACTTCTTTGTAAAGTATATATTTAAAGGTTGAATCTGAATAAAAATTAGAAAAAAGCATTTCCCTGAAGTAGTCAATTTCTTTTATACCAAAACTGTCCGCATTATGAACGAGGACTATATTATTATCATAATATTCAGACATATAATTTGCCAATACCTCTAATTCTGTTTTTTTTGATGGTATAACCTGGAACAGGAGAGGATTATCTTCAACTAATTCAGGCCTTGCAGATAGAGGAGATATAACAAAGATCCTGTTTTGTATAGCAAAATCAGCAATCAATTCTACATTTTCAGGAAACACCGGTCCGATTATCAGATTTGGTTTTAAAGAATCCAGTTCACTGATAATTTTCTTAACGGTATTTGTATCTCTTTCCGTATCTCTGACGATAAGATCTATTGACAAACCGGAATTTTTCAGTGAATCAATAGCTAACAATGCTCCTTCGTAAAATTCAATAAAATTGGTGCCTGCGGAAATTTTCAATTTGTTTGAATGATAAAGAAATTCATCGATTATTAGGGATGTATCAATCTCATTTTTTTGGATTTCAGCAAAAACTTTACTAAAAAACGGTAATAATACTGCAACCTTAACAGAACCTTTAAATTGCCGGATTGTGTCACATTCAACCTCCGAAAGAGGATAAATATGTTTTAACAAATAAGCTTCGTATAAGTCAGAAGCCAGCTGTGCAGAATCAACTGATAGTATCCCTGGCTTGGGAATTTTTATTATTTTTCCTGCTTTCAGTCCCCATCTTAACTCATTATTATAATTGATTAATTCACTTATTGGTACACCATACCTTTTTGAAATAGAATGTAAGGTATCGTTTTCATTTACTTTGTAGTAAATGAATTTTTCATCGAATCCAGGGATTTCCAGCATCTTTTTAAGAGAATTTTTCCTGGGGATTTTTATTATTTCGCCGGTTCTAAGTCCTGATTTAGCATCAGGATTGAATTTATAAATAATATCAACTGGTACGTTGTATTTTTTTGAGAGAAAGTATACAGTTTGTCCTTGTTTTACCTTATGGTAGTGGAAATTATTCTTAGTTAAGTCGTATTTTGAAATGTCCGATTTGTTAGTATTATTAAGTATCGGTATTTTTAATGGTTGCCCCGGCTCTATCAGATTCAATATTATTCCCGGATTTTCATTTGCAATATCCCGTTCAGTTACGCCATATGCACGACTTATTGAATATATTGTTTGTCCATCGCGTACGGTATGTATGTAGTATAAGCGGCCACTAATAATAACCTTTTCTGATGAGCGTACAACTTCGGTTGTTTTTTCCTGTGTGTAAGCAACATGATAACTGCAGAATAATATCAAAAAAAACAGGAACTTAATAATATATAAAGTAATTCTTTTCAAATGTCATATTGTTTATA
>CBFCXR010000103.1:0-8984 GCA_965602045.1 uncultured Bacteroidales bacterium
TAAGGAGCGATTCTAATACAATTGACTAAACTTGATAATTTAAAAACAAAGAGTTACCTTTGGCCAAATTTTTAATTAATATTTAACCAAAAGCTATTCTAACTCATATTTTATATTGGCAATAAACCACCATAATAAAAGAATCCCATTCATTTCTGCAATTAATTATGTTTTTCCTTCCAATATTGGAAGTAGAAAATTAAAATCCTATAACCTGATAATTACTTGCTACTAACAATTCCTTATAAATTGTTCTGCTTTGGTATTATATAAATTAAAAATGTATGTAAAAAAATAGAAATTAATAACCAATTTAAATAATTATGGCTTTTTATTCCACCGTTGCTACTTTAATTGGCTCCAGTCTGTCTACTAACTATTTCTATAAAGCAATGAATTTCGCTTTTAATAAGTTGTATGGAGAATATAATATGCTTCATTTCCCGTTATTTAAAAGTAAGACAGACAGCCTTATTCAGGCACAAATTAATTTAACTGATTACTGTATATCAAAATTACCCTCATTAGAAGATAAAAAAGTCCTTGACATAGGGTGCGGCAATGGCGTGCAGAGTATATATCTGTACAACAATTATTCTCCCAAACAGGTAATTGGAGTAGATATAAACAGTGACAGCATATCAATTGCCAGGGATGAAAAAAAGAACAATAATCTTAATAAAGTTGACTTTTATATCGATAACGCTCAGAAACTGACAAATATTAAAGACAATTCTATTGATATTGTCATAAATATAGAAAGCGCTTTTCATTATCCCGATAAAGGAAGCTTTATTAAAGAAATCTCGAGAGTATTAAAACCTAATGGACATTTTCTTATTGCTGATATATTAACAACAAAAAAGGGCAAAAGGATTTTGCCAAAATTCTGGTATAAAAAAATGTATCTTAATCATTGGTCCATTGAGGATTATAACAATACCTTCCAAAATTCGAAACTTAAAATAAATTCCCAGGATGATGTAACGGAATTAATAATTAGTGGATTCAACACATACAAAAACTGGTATTCTACAAATAAACGAGTTGGAGTAGTACTTTATGCTATAATGAAAATATTTATAGTATTTAATGTGCGAATTAACGTTTATCTATTTAAAAACAGGCGTAAATATATTATTTTCAGTGGAATAAAATCTTAACAGATTACATTTTAATAGCGTTTTGATAAATTTGTAATAGGATTAGGATGTTTAAAAAGTAGCGACTTGCCAGGTTGCTATACTATATTCATTTCTCACTATCAAATAATGTTACGATAACATTTCTTTTATTCCTGGGGCCGTCAAATTCGCAAATAAAGATATTTTGCCATGTTGATAATCCCAGTTTTCCGTCTATAATCGGTATAGTCTCACTTGGTCCTACAATACCTGCTTTCAAATGAGCATCTCCATTGTTATCCTGATGGTCATGTAACCATACTCCTGAAGGGATAAGCTTTTTCAATAGGTTTAAAACATCAGTCTGTACTGATTCATCCCAATTTTCCTGAATCATAATAGCCGCTGTTGCACCCTGAACATAAACATTTAAAAAACCTGATTGTATCTGGCTTTTTTCAACTATCTTTGCTACTGTACCTGTTATATCGTATAGTCCGTTAGGTTTATCAGTACTTATTTGTATAACTTCCTGCATTTTTATATTTTTAAAATTTATAATAAGTGTTATTTCAATTAAGTAATATAAGAATCATTCTTAAATAAAACCAATCTCAAAATTAGTTTTATTGCAGTAAAATGAATTCATTTTTTCTAAAACGTTTTAAATATGTTTAATGATAGATTGGAGTTGAAATGAAGCATAATGAATACTATTGGAAATCAAATGATGGACTGGAATTATTCGGGCAGACATGGGTTTCTGATAAACAGCCAAAGGCAATAATAAACCTGCTTCATGAATTTGGTGAACATAGTGGCAGATATGAAAATCTTGTTCAATCCCTGGTAGAAAATAATTATTATGTTGTAAGTATAGATCTTCGGGGTCATGGAAGATCAAGCGGGAAAAGAGGTTATTCTTCTTCATACCAAAAACTGATAAAAGATCTGCAAATACTGATTTTAAAATCTGAAAACCTGTTCCCCGATTCTCCAAAATTATTATTTGGTATTGGTCTTGGAGGTAGCATGGCAATATATTTTTTGACAAATCATATTACTAATCTTTCAGGCCTGATAGTATCCTCCCCATGGTTAAGTATACAACAAAATATTTCAAAAACTAAACTGTTATCAGGAAAAATAATCAGGTATATACTGCCCGGCATGATAATAGAAACCGGGTTTGCTCCGGAAGATAAAATGAGATCACCGGATTCGATTAGCAAGTTTAAAAATGATCCTCTGAACCATGATAAAGTATCTGTTAAATTATTTTATGAAATTATTATTGCAGGACAGCGTTCAACGAGAAGTATTTATAAAATAAATATGCCCATATTAGTTATGCACGGAAACAGTGATAAAATAGCGTCATTTAAAGCAAGTAAAAATTTTATCCTCAATGCCAGTGCAAAGGCTACCTTAAAGTTATGGGATGGCTATTATCATGATCTGCTTAATGATGAAGGTTCAGATGAGGTATGTAAATATGTCATTAGCTGGCTTGACAAAATAACCGGTCAATCTTAATTAATTATTCGATGAGTCGATTTAGAACTGTCATTAATATTCCCGGATCAGATTCTCAAATATCACACAACACAAGTACGATCTTTGTTGGTTCCTGCTTTGCTGATAATATAGGTTTAAAGCTAAGCGAATATAAATTTCCTGTTGAACATAATCCCTTTGGTGTACTTTACAATCCGGTTTCAATTATAAATGATCTTGAAATTATAATAAATAAAAAATTATTAGCTGAATCAGATTTATATTATTATAACGAACAATGGCTGAGTTTTAATCATTACAGCGCTTTTTCAAATCCTGACAAGAAGGAATGCCTGAGGCAAATAAACGAAAAAATTGAGTCCGCTTCGTCGTTTTTGCATGATGCATCATACTTATTTATCACTTTTGGTACAGCATGGGTTTATGAATTTAAAAAGTCCGGGAAGATCGTAGCTAATTGCCATAAAATCCCGGCAAATGAATTTAAAAGATATTTACTTGATGTAAATGATATTGTTAATTCCTATAAAATATTCCATAAAAAATTAAAAAAAATCAATCCCGAAATAAAAGTTATCCTCACTGTTAGCCCTATTCGACACTGGAAAGATGGAGCTGACATGAATCAGGTAAGTAAATCAACACTTTTACTTTCAATTTATTTGCTCAGAAAAGAATTTCCTGAAATCGATTATTTCCCAATTTATGAAATCTTTATGGATGAGCTTCGGGATTACAGGTTTTATAGAAATGATATGCTTCATCCCTCGGAAATTGCAATTGAGTATATCTGGGACAGGTTTACTTCAACCTATATTGATGAGCAATCGAAATTAATAATTAATGAAATAGAAAAACTAAAAAAAGCTATTAATCATAAACCATTTAATGTCAAATCAAATATCTATCAAAAATTCATAAAAAATAACCTTGATTATATTGAACTTCTTCAAAAAAAGTATCCATTCCTCAATTTCAATAAAGAGAAGGACTTCTTTATGTTACAGCTATCCGGTTAGATTATCAGTCCATTTCAATGATCTTACTTAACGTAAACAAGTAATACTTAAAGTGATATAAATCATCTCAAAAAGATGATTTATATCAATATTTATATATGAAAAAAATTTTGTAACTTATTTGAAAATAACCTGCTATTATAATGCCTTAAAAATGACAATATTATTTAAACACCTTTTCGTTTTTTTCATTGCTTTTCTCCATATTTTTTGTTCATCCATATGCAAAAGTCAGAAAATTCAGCTCCCTCAGGATGCACAAAATATGATAAATGAGTACCTGGCTAAGGTTGAGGAATCTGAAAAAGATAACAACTTTAGAGATGCTGCAAATTACAATAATAAAATCGCATACCTGTATTGGCAGCATGGAATTGGCATAAATGCAATTACTTATTTTCAAAGATCTCTTTCTTTAAATGAAAAGACAGGTAATAAAAACGCTATAAAAACAATATATAATAATTTGGGATTTATATACTCTGAATATGGCGATTTTCATAGCGCTATTAAAAATTTCACAGAAAGTTTAAAATTATGCAGGTTACAAAAGAAGAAGGAGGAAATTGCCACTGCGCTTATAAATATTTCAGAGGTTTTATTCGAAATAAAGAAATATAACGAATTAAATGAAAAACTCTATGAAGCTCTTGATTTAGCTAAGGAAATCGGCAATTTTCATTTAATAAAAAATTGCTATGAGCTCCTGTATAAAAATTATGAAAAATTAGGAGATAATAATAAATCATCAGAATATTTTGATTTATATCTATCATTGCAGAAACACCTCCAGAAGAAAGAGTTAGAAACACTGGCAACAAGAACTAAAGAAGCAGAAGCAAAGGCGATTGTAAAAGAGATGCAATTAATAAATGCTAAGGATACTCTTAATGAAATGCTGAAAATCAATCGTGAAATACATTTAAAAAATCAATTATTAAATAAAGAAAAAGTAATTAAGGATTTAGCTTTAAAAGAGGAAACAGCAAGAAGCAATGAGTTGGAAGCAAATGCTAAAGCGAGAAGAACTATTTTATTTTTCGTGATAACAGCCCTTACATTAGTTACATTAATTCTAGTATTGATTTACATTCAGTTTAATCAAAAAAACAAGGCTAACAGGAAGCTTCAGGAACAAAAAATTGAAATTGAGAAACAGCGGGACCTGGCAAACACACAGAAACAAAAAATAACAGATAGCATTCGATATGCACAGCGAATACAAAAGGCAATTTTGCCACCTAATGAATTACTGGATAATTTTCTTGAGGATTATTTGGTGCTGTACAGGCCAAAG
Organism: uncultured Bacteroidales bacterium; assembly: GCA_965602045.1. Classification (GTDB taxonomy): domain Bacteria; phylum Bacteroidota; class Bacteroidia; order Bacteroidales; family UBA10428. The sequence goes on from CBFCXR010000103.1 coordinate 4,959, forward strand.
GATATTGTCAGCGGTGATTTTTACTGGGTTACACATAAAAACAATATTATGATTCTGGCTGCAGCAGATTGTACAGGCCATGGAGTACCCGGAGCTTTAATGAGTATGCTTGGAGTTGCTTTTCTGAATGAAATCGTTAATAAAATAGTAACAAATAAACATATAACCTCATTGCAAGCTGATGATATATTAAATGAATTGCGTAAAAATGTTATTCATTCGCTGCATCAGACAGGTAGAAGAGAAGATGCAAAAGACGGTATGGATATAGCTTTGTTAATAATTGACTTTAATGATAATAAACTTCAATTTGCCGGAGCCAGAAATCCATTATATCTGATGCGGAAAGGAGAACTTATCCAATATGATGCAAATAAAATGTCAGTCAGCTACAGTCAGAGAATTAACAAGCCATTCACCAGGCATGATATAAAACTAAAGAAGGGCGATGTATTATATATCTTCTCCGATGGCTATAATGACCAGTTCGGCGGGGATGACGGCATGAAATTTAAATCAAAAAGACTGAAGGAATTAGTGCTGGATATATATCAAAAACCCATGCTGGAGCAGAAAGAAATATTAATCAAAAAACACGAAGAATGGAAAGGTGAAAGAGGACAGCTGGATGATATTCTCATATTCGGATTAAGATATACTGAGAAAAAGAAAATTATAGCTACAGATCAACCTTATAATTGGGTAAATAAGAATATTCTTGTTGCCGAAGATATTGATGTTAATTATTATTTTCTCGAAGAAGTGTTAAAACCAACTAATGCACAGCTAATTCGAGTTAGTGACGGCAAAGATGCCGTTGAATTTTGTAAATCAAATAATGTGGATCTTATCCTTATGGATATAAATATGCCTAATATGAACGGGTATGAAGCTACCCGGAATATTAAAAATATTAATAGTAATATCCCCATCATTGTACAAACTGCAGCAGATTATAACGATGGGGAAAAACTTAGTAAAAGCGCAGGAGCCGATGATTATATTTCCAAACCAATTGACTTAAAGACTTTTATGAATAAACTTGAAAGATTCCTGGGATAAATTCAATTTTTTTTAAATGGAACCACTATTCATCAAAGAAGCAGAAGATACTCCTAAGATAATACTTAATAAACAGGAAAATAATTTTGAAATTACAGGAAAATCATTGCCTGAGGAAGTAATAAGATTCTATGCTCCTGTATTAAACTGGTTAGATAGATATGTTGCCAGTCCGAATGATAAAACAATTTTCAAAATAAAACTTGAATACGTAAATTCCGCTTCCCAGATGACAATACATGAAATTCTGTCAGTTCTTGAAAGGATTAAGGATCAGGATAAAGATATTGAGGTTGAATGGTATTTTATGGAGGATGATGATGAGATGAGAGAATCCGGTGAAGAATACTCTGAAATAATAAATATACCTTTTAAATTTATAGGTTATGTCCCGGATTGACAATTAAAAATCATTCCTTTTTCCCGGTAATTTTTGCCCACGTATCTCTTAACATAACTGTCCTGTTAATAACCAGTTTATCATTATCTGAATCAGGATCTACACAAAAGTAGCCCAGGCGTTCAAACTGAAATTTTTCCCCCTGCTTAGCGCCTTTTATATATGGTTCAACATATCCCTTAACTGATTTTAAAGAGCCGGGATTTAAATTAGACAGGAAATCCCCACCTTCCTCAGACTCGTATGGATTTTCTTTTACAAACAGTCTGTCGTATAATCTTATTTCAGCTTCCACAGCATGTTCTGCTGAAACCCAGTGTAAAGTTCCTTTTACTTTTCTGCCGTCAGGTGATTGGCCCCCTCTTGATTCGGGATCATAAGTACATCTTAATTCTATTATTTCACCCCCTTCATTTTTAATTACCTCCTTGCAAGTAATAAAATAGGCATACCTCAACCTTACTTCTTTTCCCGGAGATAATCTGAAAAACTTCCCGGGAGGATTTTCCATAAAATCTTCCTTTTCAATATAAATTATTTTTGCGAAATGGATCTTCCTTTTTCCCATGGTCTCATCTTCAGGATTATTAACAGCATCTAATTCATCAGTTTTATTATCAGGAAAATTTTCTATCACAACTTTTAAAGGATTAATAACTCCCAGCAATCTCTGAGATTTCCTGTTTAAGTCTTCTTTTAAGCAATGTTCCAGTAATCCGATATCAATTACATTTTCGCGCTTCGCTACACCTACACGCTCAGCAAAATCCCGTATTGATTCAGGAGTATATCCTCTTCTTCTTAAACCGGATATTGTTGGCATCCTTGGATCGTCCCACCCGTTCACATATCCATTCTTCACTAATGTTAAAAGCATTCTCTTGCTCATAATAGTGTAATTCAGGTTAAGCCGTGCAAATTCATACTGCCGGGGCCTGTAACCTGAAGGATCATCCAAAATATTATCCAGGCACCAATCGTATAATGGCCTGTGTACTTCAAACTCTAAAGTACATAATGAGTGAGTTATCCCTTCAATATAGTCAGACTGTCCGTGTGCCCAGTCGTACATCGGGTATATACACCACTTGTCACGGGTACGGTGATGTGTCGCATGCTTAATTCTATAAATAACCGGATCGCGCATATGCATATTCGGGGAAGCCATATCTATCTTTGCCCTCAGGACTTTTGAACCATCAGGAAACTCGCCGTTTTTCATTCTCTCAAATAAATCAATATTTTCCTCAATAGTGCGGTTTTTATAGGGACTCTCCTTCCCAGGCCTGCTTGGTGTGCCTCTAGTAGCTGCCACTTCTTCGGCGCTACTCTCATCTATATATGCCAGCCCCTTCTTAATGATTTTTACTGCCCATTCATATAGCTGCTCAAAATAATCGGATGCATAATATTCCCTGTCTTCCCAGTCAAAGCCTAACCATCTGATGTCTTCCTTAATTGACTCAACATACTCAACCTCTTCTGTTACCGGATTAGTATCATCAAATCGCAGATTACACTTGCCATTATATTTTAAAGCCAGGCCAAAACTTAAACATATGGCCTTTGCGTGCCCTATGTGTAAATACCCATTAGGTTCGGGAGGAAATCTTGTATGAACTTTCTTACTGTGTTTCCCTGTTCTGTTATCATCTTCAATTATCTCTTCAATGAAGTTTAATGACCTGCTGTTCTCTTCTTTATCCATTTAAATATGAAAAAATAATAATTTGAAATTATACATAAAATTAAAACTGCAAAAGTAACTATTTTTAAATTATTAGATTCTAAATACCAATTAATTGAATATATTAGTGCGAATTTCAACAGAACAACTTTAGGATGGGATTAATACAATTTGAAAATATGGAATTTTATGCCTATCATGGGCATTATAAAGAGGAACAGATAGTTGGAAATAAGTTTTTAGTCAGCCTTTCCCTGGAAACTGACTTAACCAAAGCAGCAAAAACAGATAACCTCCAGGATACTTTAAACTACCATAAAGCATATATGGTTGTGAAGGAAGAAATGAATAAAAAATCTTACTTGCTTGAAAACATAGCATCCCGAATACTTGACGCACTCTATAAAAGCTTCTCCGGAATTATTTCCGCAACTGTAAAGATTTCAAAAATAAATCCTCCTATAGGGGGCAAGGTTGATTGTGTGAGTATAACATTAAAGAAATAATAATAAATGTGCCGGGATTAATATAATCCTAAAGGTATGAAATATTAATAGGTTGGACAGTATTAATTTTATTCATCATATATGCTGGTTTGTAGCTCATAAGATAATTAAATCATTAATAACTCTTTAAACTAATACTGAATGAATAAATATGTAGGATTAGTGCTTGGATTCGTTATGTTAATTTCGATAAAATTATATTCCCAAACCAACCAAATAAATAACTCAAGTGTATCGGCTGACACTTTTAAAGCAAACAAAAGTGAAGAATCACAGGGTCTATCAACACTGAAAAAAGTAACAATTTCCGGTTATCTGCAACCTCAGTTTCAGATTATTGAATCAAATGGAGCCTCATCTATTTCAGGGGG
>CBFCXR010000104.1:0-8923 GCA_965602045.1 uncultured Bacteroidales bacterium
CTGGTATGAATACGTTCCGGATGTTAATATAAGTCTGTTTAATACTCCGTATGAAATCATGGATGTTTTATGGTATAAAAACCTGGACAAATGGAGTGTAGTGTTAACAAAGGATGAATATGACCAGTACTTTAATAAAGGAGAATTGGTTGGCCATGGTTTTCTACTGGGATTGGACAATTCAAACAGGTGCAGAATTGCTTTTGTTTATACATCAACCCAGGCATATGAAAAAGGAATCAGGAGAAGCTGGATTGTCAGGAAAATAAATGATGTATTTGTTACTCCGGAAAATTACATTTCACTGTTAGGAAAAAGTGAAATTGGTATAAGAAACAAATTTGAATTTATTACTCCGGGGGGAGAAATAGTATCTCATTATCTTACTAAGGAGGTTTTGGAAATTAAAGCTGTATTGCACTATGAGATACTGAATATCGAAGATAAAAATACTGGCTATATGGTGTTCCAGGACTTTATCGAATCAGCAATACCGGATATTGATGAAACATTTGCATCATTTATTAATAATAATTTAGATGAACTTATAATAGACTTAAGATATAATGGAGGTGGCAGTATCTCTGTTGCAACACATATTGCCGGTTGGTTATATGGTAATGCTCAATCAGGTAAGCCATTAATCAAGCTGCTTCATAACGATAAGTTTGAAGAACTTGATACAATTATTACTATGCCTCATAATGAAAAGGGGCTGAATCTTGACAGGGTATTCTTTATAGGTTCAAATTTAACAGCATCCGCCAGTGAATTATTAATTAACGGTTTGGAACCATTCACTGAAGTTATATTAATAGGTGACAATACACATGGAAAACCGGTAGGGATGTACACATTCTCATTCACAGATTACAATTATACAATACTGCCGGTATGTTTCAGATTTACTAATAGTAATGATGAAGGTGACTTTTATAGCGGACTTGTTCCTGATTCGTTTGCAGAGGATGATTTAACGAAAGATTTTGGCGATCCTCAGGAAGATTGTCTTGAAGTTGCTTTAAATTATATAAAAACCGGCATACCCCCGGTATCCATTCAAAAATCAACCGGAAAAACACATATATTAAATATGGAAAATCCGGTAAATAATTATCTGAGGGCATATTAACCTTGTAATTTCAAAATTGAGTACTGAAAAAATAATATTAGGAATAGATCCCGGAACAAATACTATGGGATATGGAATATTAGAGGTAATTAATAAACAACCTGTACTGGTTGATCTTGGAATAATTGAACTGGGCAAAATTAAGGATCATTATATTAAGCTAAAAAATATTTTTGAAAAGACATTAGAACTTGTTGACCGCTATCATCCTGATGAACTTGCTATAGAGGCTCCATTTTATGGTAAGAATGTTAAATCGATGTTACTCCTCGGAAGAGCCCAGGGTGTAGCAATCTCGGCAGCTCTTAGTCGCTCAATTCCGATATTTGAATATGCTCCCAAAAAAATTAAACTTTCAATAACAGGTAAAGGTAATGCCTCAAAAGAACAGGTGGCTGCATTATTACAAAGTATCCTTAAAATAGACAAAATCCCTGAAAAGCTGGATGCAACCGATGGTCTGGCAGCTGCTCTATGTCATTTTTATCAAAATAAAATAACTAATAACTCAGATAGTTATAAAAACTGGAACGAATTTATAAGAAAGAATCCTGGCAGAATCAAATAACTGATGTTATACTTTTAATAGTTTAATATCAAAGTTCAGCCCTTATCATATCGGCAATCTCATTAAATTCCTTTTCATTTAGCTTAAGCTTGGGTTTTGAAAAATCGATGTCATATAAACCGTTTATTGGAATAAGATGAATATGAGCATGAGGGACTTCCAATCCAAGAACAGCCACACCGATTCTTTTACAATCAATAACCTTATCAATTGCTTTTGCAACCTTCTTTGCGAAAATATGCAATCCGGCAAAAAGATCATCTTCCAAATCAAAAAGATAATCAACCTCTTTCTTGGGAACAACCAGTGTATGCCCCTTAGCCAGAGGATTGATATCTAAAAAAGCCAGGTAATAATCATCCTCAAGTATTTTATAACAAGGAATCTCTCCATTAACTATTTTTGTAAATATGCTTGCCATAAACAACTAAAAATTTTGAGGTTCAGAATTAATAGATTGAAATTTTAAAAAATCAGTTTAATAATTATAATTTATTTTGATATTTCAATTATTTCAAAAGAAAAAACACCGGAAGGAACTGTAATTTCAACAACATCTCCCACTTTTTTACCCAGTAATCCTTTGGCTATTGGAGTATTTACTGATATTTTACAATTTTTTACATCAGCCTCACTTTCAGATACAATAGTATATTCCTTTATACCATTATTAAGTTTATTCTTGATTTTTACTTTATTCAATATCTGAATTTTGGAAGTATCAATCTTCGATTCATCAATAATTCTTGAATTAGCAAGTAAATCCTGCATCCTTGCTATTCTAATTTCAAGCATTTCCTGAGCCTCTTTAGCAGCCGAGTATTCCGCATTTTCTGACAAATCTCCTTTATCTATCGCTTCAGCTATTTGCCTTGAGATAGCAGGGCGCTCAATATTCAATAATTGATCGATTTCAGCTTTCAGTTTTTGTAAACCTTCCTCTGTTACATATGAGTAATTTGACATATAAAATTCTCCTAATAACGAAATTATAAAAACAAAAAAGAATTCTGAGAACTCAGAACTCTTTATCTGATACAAAATTAAATAAAATATTTAACTTACAAAAAAGTAAAAACTATTATCGTATTAAACATGATCAATTTACTATTACTATGTTAAAATTCCCTTCTATTAATAATTTCAGAGTAAATAATTGCTTTTTTCAGATCAAAATATTTTTCATCTCCAATATGTTCATCATCCTTACGTTCCAAAAGGATATCTGTTTCCTTTATTAATTGCTCCCCTTCTTTAATATTATCATCCGATTGGATAATTTCTTCAGTTTCTTTAAACATCGCTTCTCCTTCAATATATTCCTGATGAAAGGTTTCTGCTTCTGCTTTTTCCTGATCATCCATTAAAAATTCATTATCTGCTTCATCCTTTTCAAATGTCATTTGTCCTTCTTCTGTCTTACCAGGCTCATCTGCCAAATATTCTTCTTTAACTTTTTCTTCAAATATTCCTGAAAAAGGATCAAAATCACTTCCAATACTTTCTGATGTTTCATCATAGATAGTTTCTGATCCGGCAGGTGGAGAAAGGTGCCTCTCCCTTTTTTGCTTTTTTTTATAAATACTAGCCAATAATCCAACAATTGCAATAAGAATATAAATAATTATTCCGGTAATATCTTCCATAATTTATCTCCTTTTTTTTCTTCTTACAAAGAATCTGACAATAAATATGTCATTGTGTCTTTTATTAAATTTACGGGACCTTCTATTTGATAACTGCATCATTTTTTGTGTTTCTTTATGTTGCATTTTCTTACGCGACTTTACTACTTTTTTTCTTGCTTTCTGATAAAAAATCCTTTGAAACCGTTCAATTTTTTCAGCATTTTTCTGCGCTTTTTCAGCCTTTTTTGATTGCCCCTGCAGTCCAGAGATTGTAAATTTAGTAACTACTAGTAATAAAATTACATGTTTTATGTTCAAATTCAGTACTTTTACTAAAATTTTTTTACAAAGTGAAATTTAAGAACATATTTCCAAAATTAAAATATTTTTTTCTAATAATTATTTTACAAATATTCCCAATCTGTTGTGAAAAAGAAAGTTGTGATGTTGTCCCGGATACTTACATAAATATTACTTTAGAACCAATTCTTTTAACACTCGGCCCCACGCAATCGGCAGTTATAACAAATATTTATGCCGGGCAGCCTTCATTAGGATACGATAATAACGGAATAATTATTTACTGTAATAGCCCTGAAGAATATTTTTCATATGACAGAACCTGCCCTTATCATGTTGAAGAAAGTATACCTGTTGATGCCGTTAATAACGGAATGTATGCTGTATGCCCTGTATGTAGCTCAGAGTATCAACTATGGTTTTCAGGATTTCCTACAGATGGAAGTGTTTCCCAATGTCCGTTAAAACAATACAAAACTTCCTACAATCCTAATTTCAATACTATTAATATCTACAATTAAAAAGGTTTAGTACCTGTAATGTTCTGGTTTATATGGCCCTTCAATCGGAACACCAATATAATCGGCTTGTTCTTTAGAGAGTTTGGTTAATTTAACTCCGAGTTGTTTAAGATGCAATCTTGCTACTTCTTCATCCAGTTTTTTGGGTAACCGGTAAACTCCGACGGCGTAATCATTTTGCCACAGATCAATTTGTGCAAGCATTTGATTTGTAAATGAATTACTCATAACAAATGAAGGATGCCCTGTTGCACATCCAAGGTTAACCAATCTGCCTTCAGCAAGAAGAAATATTGAATGTCCTTCAGGGAATGTATATTTATCTACTTGCGGCTTTATATTCAGTTTCTTAGTACCAGGATAATTATTTAATTTATCAACCTGAATTTCATTATCAAAATGCCCTATATTACATACAATAGACTGGTCTTTCATTTGAGCCATGTGTTTTGCAGTAATAACGTCCTTATTGCCGGTGGTTGTAACAAAGATGTTTCCTTCTATAAGAGCTTCCTCTATAGTTGTAACTTCAAAACCTTCCATAGATGCTTGTAATGCACAGATAGGATCAATTTCAGTGACAATTACTCTTGAGCCATAAGCTCTCATAGATTTTGCACAACCCTTTCCTACATCGCCATATCCTAAAACAACAACTACTTTCCCTGCGATCATAACATCAGTGGCTCTTTTTATGCCATCAGCAAGTGATTCTCTGCAACCATATAAATTATCAAACTTTGATTTTGTTACTGAATCGTTAACATTTATAGCGGGTATTAACAGATCTCCTCTTTCCTGCATCTGATATAATCTATGGACACCGGTGGTTGTTTCTTCAGAAACTCCTTTCCACTCCTGTGCTATCTTGTGCCATTTTTCCGGATTTTCCTTAAGTATTTTTTTAAGCAGGTTCAGTATCACTCCTTCTTCATGATTTGACGGTTTAACATCAAGAATTGACGGATCGTTTTCAGCCTGATAACCTTTATGAATCAAAAGCGTTGCATCACCTCCGTCATCGACAACTAACCGGGGACCCTTACCCCCCGGAAAAGTAAGTGCCTGTTCCGTGCACCACCAATATTCTTCCAGCGATTCGCCTTTCCAGGCAAATACCGGTATCCCGGCTTTAGCTATAGCAGCTGCAGCATGATCCTGTGTGGAAAATATATTACAACTTGCCCAACGCACATCTGCTCCTAATGCTACTAAGGTTTCTATTAAAACTGCTGTTTGAATGGTCATATGTAAAGATCCGGAAATTCTGGCACCAGCCAATGGCTTTGAATCTGTATATTTCCCCCGTATAGCCATAAGTCCGGGCATCTCTTTTTCAGCAATATCTATCTCTTTCCTGCCATAATCTGCAAGTTTAATATCTTTGACTTTGTATGGTAAAGAATCTACTATTGTACTTGATTTCATACTTATTAAATTTAATTTACAGTTGTTGTTCGGAATTCCCGAAGAAAATTAATATTTTATCTTAGAACGCTAAATTACTCCAAAAGTTATGAATTAAACGATTTTTTTTACAAAACGAAACTTCACTTTGATAGAAGTCTCATTACCTTATATTTATCAAAATTTAACTGGTCTATCAGCTCTTTTTCACTTCCAAATTTTTTCTCTTCTCTTAATCTTTCTATAAAATGAATGATTACTTCTTTTTTATATATCTCTCTGCTAAAATCAATTATGTGCACTTCAATTGTCTTTACTGCGCATTTTTCTTTAATGGTCGGACGAGTGCCTATATTCAACATACCCTTATACTCATCAGAGTCAATAAAAACTTTAACCGCATATACTCCGTTCCCGGGTAATAACTTGTTACTGTCACTTAGGTTAATATTTGCAGTAGGGAAACCCATTTTTCTTCCTATCTTTTTACCGGCAACTATTTTCCCCTGAATAAAATATACATAGCCCAACAATTTATTTGCTGTCTCTATTCTCCCATTTTCAATATTCTGACGCACAGCAGAAGAGCTTACATATGAATCATTAACTATTACCGGACTTAATTGTTCAACATTAAATCCGTATTCCTTAGAAATTCCCTTCAAGTATTGAAAGTCCCCCTCTCTGTCTTTGCCAAAATGATGATTATATCCTATGACTATATGTTTTGCCTTTATCTTGTTAATAAGATAATGCTTTGTGAAATCACTGAAAGTTTTTTCTGACAACTGCCTGGTGAAAGGAAGAATAATTAAATTATCAACTCCCAGCTTGTCAAGCAAATATTCTTTTTCCTCAAGTGTAGTCAGGTAATGCGAATTGTTATTCTCCTTTTGTAAAACTCCCCTGGGATGAGGCCACAATGTAACTATTACAGATTCTCCGTTATATTCAGAGGCTAACTCATTCAACCGGTTAATGATTTTCTTATGGCCAACATGAACCCCATCGAATATACCAATTGATACGATTGGATTTTTTAGCTTCAATATTTCAATATCGTTGTAAATCTTCAATTTATCTCTAAATATTAAATTTTGAAGATGCAAAATTATAAATATTTATATATTTTATTTTCCGATCCTTAAATAAAATTTTGTTAATTGACAAATTGACTTATCAATATTAAATTTAATAAGTAGCTTTACTTTATTATGAAAAATGAAATCCTGGCAATTATCAACAACGACCCATGGCTTGAGCCATATAAAGATATTATTTTAAAACGATATTATAAATCAATAGAAAAAGAAAAGGCACTTACAAAAGGCAATGCAGATTTATCGAAATTTGCTTCCGGTCATTTATACTATGGATTGCATAAAACGCGTGAAAGCTGGATTTTCAGGGAGTCTGCCCCAAATGCTTCTGAAATGTTCCTGATAGGAGAATTCAATAACTGGAAAGACCTACCTGATTATAAACTTAAGAAAACGATTGATGGTGACTGGGAAATAACACTTCCAACGGATGCAATACATCATAAAGATTTATTCAAATTATCAATTTACTGGAATGGGGGCCATGGTTTTCGTATTCCTTCATATGCAACAAGGGTTTTGCAGGATAACCAAACAAAAGTCTTTAATGCCCAGGTTTGGAAACCTGAAGAATCATTTCAATGGAAACATGACAGGATTGATTATTCTTCGAAAATACCGCTAATCTATGAAGCACACATAGGGATGGCTACTGAAGAAGAAAAAATTGGCACTTATGATGAATTCAGGAAAAATATTCTTCCAAAAATTATTAACGCAAATTATAATACTATACAATTGATGGCCATACAGGAGCATCCTTATTATGGTTCCTTCGGATATCATGTTTCAAACTTCTTTGCGGTTTCATCCAGATTCGGTCCTCCGGAAGACCTTAAGAATTTGATCGATGAAGCGCATGGTAATGACATAGGAGTAATAATGGATTTAGTTCATTCTCATTCGGTTAAGAATGAACTTGAAGGTCTTGCTAATTTCGACGGAAATGCCGGTCAATACTTCCATGAAGGTGACCGCAGAGAACACATAGCATGGGATTCACTATGCTTTGATTATGGTAAAGACAAAGTAATACATTTTCTTTTATCCAATTGTAAATACTGGCTGGATGAATTTAAACTCGACGGATTCCGCCTTGACGGTGTAACAAGCATGTTATTTTATGATCATGGACTGTCACGCGATTTCACACATTACGATATGTATTACGACGGAAATCAGGACGAAAATGCTATGACATATCTCACTCTTGCTAATAAACTTATTCATCAGGTTAATCCCGGTGCATTAACAATTGCAGAAGAAATGAGCGGAATGCCGGGTGTTGCTGAACCAATTAAAAACGGGGGACTCGGTTTTGACTATAGATTATCTATGGGAATGCCTGATTACTGGATTAAAATCATTAAAGAAGTAGCTGACGAAAACTGGAATGTTACAGAAATGTTTTATGAGCTGACAAGTAAGAGAAAAGATGAAAAAACAATTTCTTATACTGAATCCCATGACCAGGCTTTGGTAGGAGATAAAACAATAATCTTCAGGCTTGCCGATAAAGAAATGTACTGGTTTATGAATAAAGATTCTGAGAGCTTATTAATCGACCGCGGCATAGCTTTGCATAAAATGATTCGATTGTTAACAATAGCAACATCAGGAGGTGGTTATTTGAATTTTATGGGTAACGAATTTGGACATCCCGAATGGATCGATTTTCCGAGAGAAGGAAATAACTGGTCATACAAATACGCTATAAGACAGTGGAAACTTCCGGAGGATAAAACTCTGCGGTATCACTATCTTGCAGATTTTGATAAGGACATGATCCGGCTTTTTACAGAAGCCGGCATTCTTAGCAATCCCTATTGCAGGCTTTGTCATGATAATACGAATGATCAGGTACTGGCAATTGAAAGAAAAAATTTTCTGTTTGTTTTTAATTTTAATCCAACAAAATCTTTCACCGATTACGGAATAAATATTTCAGCTGGGAAGTTCAAAATTGTTTTTAATTCCGATTCCCGGAAATATGGTGGCTTTGGACATATTGACGAATCACTTTTTTACTATAGTACCAAAACAGGCAAATTATCTTCTCCTGAATATTTAAAACTATATCTTCCAAGCAGAACCGGTTTGGTTTTAAAAAGAATTCCTGCCACAGGAGTTTACTAAAGGATTTTTAGAGTAGCCTCTTCATGGAATTTTCCCTTATAAAGGATTATTGTCTCATTCACTGGCTTAGATTATCCATTCACTGGCTTGCATTATCCATTCACTGGCTTAGATTATCCATTCACTGGCTT
>CBFCXR010000105.1:0-8821 GCA_965602045.1 uncultured Bacteroidales bacterium
TTGAATTTTTAAATCCCCCTTAGTTTTTGAAAAGTTAATTGAAGGGCAAAATAATACCCGGCAATTTGCCGGGTATTATTTTGCATCTTATGTAATTTTATACCACTCCCTGTGCAAGCATCGCATCTGCAACTTTAATAAAGCCCCCGATATTGGCACCATTTACATAATTCACATAGCCTGATGGTTCTTTACCGTATTTTACACAGGTTTCATGAATGTTAATCATAATTATATGTAATCTTTCATCCACTTCTTCCTTGCTCCATGGCAGGCGCATTGAGTTTTGTGTCATTTCTAATCCGGAAACTGCCACACCTCCTGCATTTGCCGCTTTACCCGGTCCGAATAGGACTTTTGCATTTAAAAATACCTCAACAGCTTCAGGAGTAGATGGCATATTTGCTCCTTCCGAAACCGCTATACATCCGTTCTTAACTAAGATTTTCGCTTCTTCTTCGTTTATTTCATTCTGAGTGGCACAAGGTAATGCAACATCACATTTAATTTCCCAGGGCCTTTTTCCTTCAAAATATTTCACCTTGTATTTTTCAGCATATTCTTTAATTCTTCCGCGTTTAATATTTTTTAGTTCAATAGCATATTCCAGTTTCTTTTCATCAACTCCAGCGGGATCATAAATATAACCTGCAGAATCTGAGAGCGTAACAACTTTTCCGCCAAGATGGTTAACCTTTTCAATAGCATATTGTGCAACATTTCCTGAACCTGAGACAGAAACAATTTTTCCCTTAATATCGGCTCCTTTTAATTTTATCATCTCTTCAGCAAAATAAACAGCGCCATATCCAGTAGCTTCAGGCCTTATTAAACTGCCTCCCCATTCAATACCTTTACCTGTTAACACACCTGTAAATTCATTTCTTATTTTTTTATACTGACCAAACAGATATCCTATTTCTCTTCCTCCAACACCAATATCTCCCGCAGGAATATCAGTATCTGGGCCAATATGCCTTTGCAATTCATTCATAAAACTCTGGCAAAAACGCATCACTTCATTATCTGATTTACCTTTAGGATCAAAGTCAGAACCTCCTTTACCTCCTCCCATGGGAAGGGTAGTCAGACTGTTTTTAAAAACCTGTTCAAATGCCAGGAACTTTAATATACCAAGGTTGACCGTGGGATGGAAACGCAGGCCTCCTTTATAAGGGCCTATAGCACTATTCATTTCAATTCTGAATCCCCTGTTTACCTGAATATCACCCTTATCATTGATCCACGGGACCCTGAACATTATCACCCTTTCAGGTTCTACTATTCTTTCCAGAATTTTAGCATGTTTATACTGCGGATTATCCTCAATAAAAGGCATAACCGATTCAATAACCTCTTTAGCAGCCTGATGAAATTCCGATTCGTCAGGGTTTTTGGCAATTATTTTTGCCATAAATTCATCAACTTTTACATCTAGTACATTTGCCATATCAATATATTTAGATTTAACATTTATCAATTAAAAACCTACCGGGTATATAAAACCAGGCAGGTTATATTTTTGATAAAACTCAATACCCTGAAACAGCTTATAATCCGTAATTATTTTTAAGTTGTTAATCAATACTTTGATTTAGAACTGTTAATAGTAAAAGATTCTTTTCCTGTTGCAGGTACTTGTTATTTTCTGCCAACGAAAATATAAAAATATCGAAAATATTGAGTCCCTAAAGTACTGAATAACACTTAAATTACGAGGATTACTTATAAAATTAAGTGTAACACTGAAATGAGGTTAAAATGAGATATTATATTTCAATGATGTTGTTCTTTATTGCATATTTAACCAGATCAACAATGGATCTCAGGTTAAGCTTCTGCATTATATGATTTTTATGAGATTCTACAGTTCTTATGCTAATAAATAGCTTATCGGCAATTTCTTTATTTGTATAACTGTTGCCCCATAACTCCATAATTTCTAATTCTCTTGCACTTAGACTATTTAAGTTATTTTTCTGATGTGTTTGTTTATCCGATTTTATGGAGATAATATATTTATTTAACAATATATTAGTAATAGACTTACTATAATAATCAAAACCGTTTCTTAATGTATATATTGCTTCAATTAATTCATTTCTGTTTGTATCCTTTGCAAGAAATCCTTTTGCCCCGGCTTTAATTGTTTTAAATACTAATGCTTCATTTGATTCCACCGATAAAATTAAAATATGTATTTTGGGTAAATCAATATTTATTTTTCTTATCAGATCCAGCACTTCATTAGTTAAATTATGAATATTTAAAATAAGAATATGGATACCGGAGATTTTAATATCATGGATAAGGGTTCCCTTATCAGAGATTTTTAATTTTACTTCTATATCTTCAACATCATTCAATAATTCACTAATTCCTTCAAGGACTATTTTATGTTCATCAAGTATTGCAACGGAAATCTTACTCATGTATTTAATTATTTGTTCATGCGAATTATTGAAATTCTTTTTCTGCCATCCATATAGATAGTCAATGGTTTATTAAAACGTATATGATTAAAATATTGAGATTTATAAATTATTTCCTGGTCATTTAATATATCCCATTTTATATAGTCAGTTGATACCGAATCAAGAACTGAAAAGTAACCTACATTCATTGAAGTTATATTGTGGAAAAAGTGTGATCCTAATGATGAATCAAGGGGAAAATCTGCCAGGCTTATTTCAACTATTACTTTTGCATTGGATATTTGAGACCAGTTAACAGGGATACCCAGGTGCCTATCTCTTGATCCCCATCTCCCCGGTCCGATTAATATATATTTTCTGTTTTGTTTAATCATTTTATCATTTATTTTCTCTATTTCAGCGGCCATTTCAGTTGTTTTCAGCTTGCTGAATTTTTTAATGTCTACAAAAATCAAATCATAGATATTGTCAATTCTGCCGTTCCCCAGTCCTATAGTAGAGAACAGGATAATGTCTGACTGGTCGATTTCATTAAAATCTATATCATAAACCAGTTGACTTCCGACTAATGGTTTAATCTGGAGCAAATAGAAAGTAGTGGAATTATTTTCATTTTTTGTTAAATCTACTGCAAATTCTATCTCAACAGGTGAACCTAATGCTTCCTTAATAGTATACAGCATAACCTCTATAGTCTCTGCCAACGGAGTATATTTAAATTTAAGGATATCTGCAAAATTTAATATTCTCGGGCCGCCGGATTTGATTAATGGTTCTATCATGTCATTATCTCTGTTATATACTGATGCGCAATGTTTAAGAGTTGCGTGTTTTTCTGCAACACTGATATCCAATAAGGAAAGGGCGGCTTTTTCACCATACTTCAGATAGTCAGCATCATGTTTGGCAAGATCAAGCGCATAAAATTGAACCTGGGAACTTTTAATTAAATCAGCGGTTGAATAAATCTCTGCATTTGGGTATTTGGGTGAAAAACGATATGCCTTACCACCTTCAACAACATACAAACCCAGTCCTAAAGCTGCAATGGCAAAACCTTCTTCGGGCTGCATATGTTCAACAGGATAATAATTATATGATTGAGCTATACCACTTATATGAGGGTAATAATAATTGCCAAACCGGTTACCGACAAGTTCCTGAAGAACGATAGCCATTTTTTCTTCTTCAATCTTATGGTGTATTGCCTGAAAGTATTTTCGCGCAGTTTTAGAATATATTGAGGCATAAACAAGTTTAATAGTAGTCTTTAACTGTTCCAGCGCTGTATCATTGTTATTATGATTATTGGGTACTATATAGGTGTCGAATATTCCTGCAAAGGGTTGTGTTAATGAATCTTCTGATATACTTGACGAACGAACGGCAATCGGTTTATCAATTTGCTTTATAAATACTTTTAGTTTTTTTATTATATCAGGTGACAGTTCAGATTTTACAAATAACTCCCTTATATTTTCATATTTTATTTCCTTATTTAGTAATTTTTCCTGCAGGTTGTTATTCTCTAAAAACAATTCAAATTCATCAGTGCCGATAATTGCTGTTTTTGGTGTTCTAATATTTATTCCTTTGGTATATGTGGCAAAATCTAAATTATAAATGAGTGTATTAATAAATGCAAGTCCTCTTCCTTTTCCCCCCATTGAACCACTTGATAAACTCACAATATTTTTTTCATCAATTATTTCAGTTTCTTCAAAGCTTATAACCCTGCCTTTCCTTTTGTCATCTCTGTAGCTGCCAATAGTATCAATCAGAAATGAGCGAAGTTTCTCAATATCAGGAAAATCAGAAACCTTAACAGGATTAAGTGTTTTAGCAAGCTGAATTTCACCCCTTGCCATCAACCATATTGAGAACTGGTTCTTTAAGGCATGGGTAAGCACAGACTCATCGGAAACGGTTCGTAACAGGTTCTCGAATTCTTTTATGCTTCGGGCAACTCCAACCTGGCCATCGTCTTTATTTCTGAATATAAAATCACCAAATCCCAGATAATAGGTAACAAACTTTTTTAAATCATTTAAAAGGCTTTCCGAATTTTTATTAATAAAATTTGCTTTCAGTTCATCTGCTATATTTTCATTTCTACTATCGGATGATTGCAATAGGACCGGTAAATTTTTAATGTGGGATCTAACATATTTAATAAATTCTATACCTGCCTTTTTATTTGTTTTTCCATCTTTTTCAAATTCCACATCAGAAATAACACAAAGCAGGAAATCTTTATATTTATGGAAAATATGAACGGCATCTTCGTAGTTACTTACAAACAGGATCTTTGGCCTTGAACGCATTTTAGATATTTTGTCAAGCTCATTTCTTTCCACTTCTGAGATTAACTGTTGTATTTGTTCGAATACAATTGAATAGAGCATTGGAAGGTATCTTGAATAATACTGCGAAGAGTTTTCAACCAATAATATAACCCTTACTAATCCTATTTTAGTATCATTTTCAACATTAACCATATCCTCAATTGACTTAACAATTGCAAAGAATATTTGTGAATCACCATTCCATACAAATAGTTTATCTATAGAATTTGTATTGGGTACCAGGTCTTCGAAATATTTTATATTACTTTTTTGATTTAAAAGAAGGTATATAGGCAATTCAGGCTTTGTCTGTTTGATATTTTTACTTAGTTCAACAGGACTTTCCTTGTCAATACCAACCATGAGTATTACCAGGTCAAACCTTGTTGTTTCAAGTAATTCCATCGCTTCTTCAGGTGATGAAACACCTGTGATTCTTGGTAAGGAAAACAAACTGTACTGATAAATTATACCCATGAACTGTTCAAAAAAGCTATCTTCATTTTCCAGGATAAAAGCATCATATAAGGTTGCTACAAAAAGAATCTCTTTTACCTTATATTTCATCATATCAAGGTAGATATACTTATCAATAATTTGCTTATTAAAAAATAGCTGCAACGGTTGTTTATTTCTCACTAATGATTGCCTGTATTCTTCTGATTTATGACTGCCCTCATCCTTTAATAAGCGCCTGTTAAAAATATCCCTTCCTTTTATGTTATTTAAATAACCGCTAATAAGCTTTGCTATATTTATTATCAGATGACGTTCTTCTTTCAGGAACGGGCCCTCATAAAGCCTGGGAAATTTTTTCAGATAAAATACTTCGATGGTCCCCTTTTTATTATCAATAGTAACAAAATGCTCCTTTTGGTACCATTCAGTATCATCAAACTTTCTGCTTGTATATATTTTTCCTTCAAATGCTATTCTTGAGACGGTATATTTTGGATATTGCCACGATTTGGGAAGATAATTGCATATTTTTTGCAGTGTCTCATTAATTGATTTGCCTTCAGCAATAATGCGGCTTGTTTGATTAATTGCACTTAATTCTTTTAGTCTTTCCCTGTTTTCTGCAATCAGGATATTAAAAACTTCTTTTGTAGCAGAACCCGCAATTAAATCTGCCAGGTTAATTAATAAATCACGTTCTTCTTTTAAAAAAGGGCCTTCGTCAAGTACAGGAAATTTCTTTAAATAAAAAATTTCAATTAAACCCATTTTATTATTGGGGGCTTCAAAAGTCTGTTTTTGTGACCATATTGTTACCTTAAAATTATTACTTAAGAATATTTTATCTTCATAAGAAATCCGGGCTGCCGTAAATTCAGGATATTGCCATGCTTCAGGTAACATATAACAGATTTTCTGAAGTGACTCATCCAGCGATTTTCCCTGCTTCAGGATTGAGGATGTTTGATTAATTCCTCGCAGCTCTTTTAGTCGTTCTGTATTTTGTACCAGAAGTTCCTGCAGGGTATTTTTTGTAGCTGAACCTGAAATTAATGCTGCGAGATTATCAATCAAATCCCGTTCTTCTTTAAGAAACGGGCCTTCATATATCTTTGGAAACTCCTTAAGGTAGTATATCTCTATGCTTCCGTTTTTTTGCCCGGGGGTTTCAAAAGTTTGTTTTTGTAACCATGGAGTAACTTTAAAGCTGTTGCTGATAAATACTTTATCTTCATATGTGATTCGCGCAACCGTATATTCAGGATACTGCCATGCCTCAGGAAGAAACAAGCAAATTTCCTGTAGCGATTCTTCGAGAGTTTTGCTTTTTGCTAGAATTGAAGCAGTTTTTCTTATTCCTTTTAATTCTTTTAAACGCTCCTTGTTATCATATAGTAGTTTTTCAAGTAATTTTTTTGAAATTGATCCTGATATTAAACTAGCTATGTTTACAAGTATTTTTTGTGCTTCATCCAACAAGCCCGTTGCTTCTGACTGGGGCAGTTGGTTATGAAAAAAAACTTCGATTTTGCCATCAGGTTTTCCGGGAATCTCAAAGAATTCCTTGCAGGAGATTTTAGTTTCATTGAATTCTTCAGATATAAAAGTATCGTTTTCATAGGCTATTCTAACCGATATTTTTTCTATTTCCGGCCATGCTTTAGGGACAATATTACAAATTTGCTGAAGTAATTCGTTAACAGGAGTGTCGTTACCAAGTGTACTTATAGTTTGATTTATAATATCGAATTCTTTTATATCACTAGTTTTTTCATTCATAATTTTAACACTTAACCAAACTCACTGATGTGTTCAAGAACCTGTATATTTAAAATTTCTATTGTTTTACCCTCAAGGGCAATTATATTTTCCTTAGCAAAGGCTGAAAGTGTTCTTATTGCATTTGAAGTAGTCATATTTGACAAGTGAGCAATATCTCCACGGGTAAGATAAATATTTAATATCTTCCCGTTTTCTTCAAATCCGTAAGTATCTTTAAGAAAGATAAGAGATTCTGCCAATCTTCCGCGGATATGCTTTTGTGTAAGTGTAACTGTACGGTTGTTCGAGAACTTCAGTTCTGTAGCAAAATACTTAATTATACTTAGGCAAAGTTCATTGTTGGTTTTTAATACTCTAAATAATCCTGATGTATCAATTTTACAGATTATACAATCTTCAATTGCCACAGCACTTACGAAATGATTCTCTCCGGCAAATAAAGCCTTATAACCGATAAAACCTACCGGCTTAGCCAACCTTATAATCTGTTCCCTGCCGCTGGTTCCTTCCATAAAAACCTTGACTTTACCTTTTACCAGGCATAATAAGCCTACAGGTTTATCTCCTTCATTGAAGATTGTATCACCTTTATTAAATAGCAAACAGGAAGATTTTTGCCTTATAACCTCTTTCTCTTTTGGCTCTAAAATCTTAAAAATTGACTTTTTATGATCCAGGCAATAATCACAATATTTATCCGGTTTATTCATAATTTATGCAATATGAAAATTTATCTAATTGAATTTAATATATGAACTTTATTGAATTATATAAATAATAATCATTTTAATATTTTCTTATCCCTGAAAGCAAATTTACAATACTTTTCTGTCTGTGAAATATAATTTAGTTTGTAAAAATATATTCCACAGGTCAAAAATGCAAAGCTATACAATTATTATAAATGTTTTCCAGGATATTACCGGAATGTAATAAGCTGTAGATTTACCTGCACTATACCTAAGGAAATATTTAACAAAAGTGCAATTAATATCATTTGGAGTAATATTGTCAAAATGCAGCAAGCAATCTGAAATTATAGGTTTTTAACAGATGCTTGCTGCGTTTTTTGGAGGGATTTGTTATTCAACAGGGAAATATATTTGAGTTTGATATTTATTAGCATCAGTTTCTGTATCGGGACCAATTAAATAAAGCTCCCATGAAGAGCCATTAATTTTTAATCCCTTTTTGTTGATATATTTTTGAATATCCTCATAGACGGGACCAAGGGATTCATAAGGGCCAAAGTGTATGGATGTCACTACTTTCATTGCCGGAAATTCAACATATTCAATCTCTCCTTCACCCCCGGTTTCAGCAGCAACAGGTATTCCTGCTGCGAGTTCAGTATCTCCCTGTGGATCCCATTTATGATATATTGCAAAGGGAGGGCCTGCCATTTGTATTTCTTTTTCTTTAATATAATTCATCAGTTTAGGATACAGTTCACCTAATTTTGCCCCTACTTCCATTGATGGTGTAGTTGCGTTAATAGTCAAAGCTTTAACTGCTTTAACTTCTTTTACTATAATATTCATTTCCGGGCATTTCGCAATTGAATCCCCGGAGGACATATCCGGTTTTTGCATGTCACTCCCAAAAACCATAGTTTGAGCCATAAGAAATACAATGGTTATTGCCAGTAGATTGATTTTTTTCATGATGTTTTAATTTAAGGATTAAAATTTGTTGCTTATTTTATAATCAATTATCAACCCTTTAATTTAAGATATTAAAGCAATTTACAAAAATATTTAGCAGAAATTATTTTACTATCGCCCAATCCGGCAATATATA
>CBFCXR010000106.1:0-8722 GCA_965602045.1 uncultured Bacteroidales bacterium
TCATTTCTGTTTAATAGGTATATCTAAGAGACAAAAATAATCCTCTGCCTTTTGTCGTGTAACCCAAAATCTCAGAATAATCTACGTCAAATATATTTTCAATTTTAAAATATATTGTAAAATTATTTTGAAAACGTATTCTTGAATTGAAATCTATGAAAGTATAGTCATCAACATTTACCATCCCGAGTGCGCCCCAGGGCCCCAGATTGGAATCATAATAAACATCACTTCTCGGACCAACATATCTTATTGAAGTTGAAAGAGTTAAAATTTCAGCTGGTCGATAACTAAGTGTCAGATTAGATGTGTTGGACCTTCGAAGTAAACCCGATTTTTTAAGTTCATTGTTAATAAATTCTCCGCTGTTAAATAGCTGGACATGATGGCCTGAAGTATGAGTTGTGTCAATCATGGACTGATCATATTCCAGTATACCGTTAAAAAGAGTTATATTACCTGAAATTGCAAATTTATCTCCAAGCTTTGTGCTGTAACTAAGCTCAACACCCCTGATATTTTGAGTACCCAGGTTTAAATAAGTATCTCCTTTGTGATCATCCCGCATATAATCGTTGCCAAGTGTGTCGATACCTATATTCTTGTCCCATAAATAAACATATTCGATAGAATTTCTAATTCTGGTGTTAAAAAACGAAATACATAATAGTGTATTACCTGAAATTTTTTGTTTTACTCCGAATTCCCAGGATTCTGATATTTCAGGTTCCATGTTTGGATTTCCCTTTGAAATACTGGAGGCATAATATTCACTTGGATAGTAAAGTCTGTACAGGGAAGGAGAATTAAAACCGGTTGCGAAAGAAAAATATAATATTGAATTGTTATTTATCTTATACAACGGATTTATTTCATAACTATAATTATTGCCATAATTACTATGATTGTTAAATCTTCCTCCAAGGGCGAGTGTGAAGTTCTTTAAATATTTACTAATGTTGCTACCCTTAATGTCAATGTGTGCAAACAGACCTTTATACAGGCCATATAAATTCAGGGTATCCAGATTTTCTTCCGATTCAAAAATTCCATATTGAGAATTGGAATAAAGATAATAGTCCGCTGACATAGTCTCTTTGTAAATATCACCCCCTATAAAAGCATTTAAATACTTACTTGTAAAACTTAACTGAACTTCATTATTATAAACATTTCCGGTATAATTATTTTTAACATATTGGTGGTCATATATTTCAATAGCTGTTTGTTCTGTTATTTCTAACTGGTCCACTATTGATGAATCGTCGGTTGTAATTCTGTCGATGCTGGTATAGCCACCGAAAAAATTCAGATTTATTAATTCAGAAAGATTATATGATAAACCATATGATATCATATTACGGTTCAATTCACTATTATGATTGTTGTCGTTTCTGAATGCCCCGTCATCAAGATCTGTTATTTGATTAATATTTTTAAATGACATGTATATATCCCAGCGGGAGTTTTTATATCCGATTTTACCTGCGATATCTCTTTTTTGGAAGTCATCATTATCTATATTAAACTTAGTATCACTAGCTGTAGTATCTATAACGGCATCCAGTCCGTTTATACTTGAATTAAATAATTCGCCATTAAAATATAAGCCGTTATTTAAAGTATAATTCAAAAACAGGTTTTGAGTAAATTCGTATGCATTTTTGCCAAAAGTGCCGGTTTTCATAAATGCATCAACATTCAAGCCGGGATTTTCTCTGTTTCTTGTATAAATATTTATAACCCCACCTATTGCTGAGTTTCCATAATAGGTGCTGTGTGAGCCCCTTACAATTTCAATCCGCTGAATGTTTGATAATGATACTTCAGATAAATCAATAGTATTTTCTACTGATGCAGGATCAGTTATACGTATACCATCAATTAGAACCAGAGACTGATTTGAATTCGTGCCTCTCATATAAATCCTTTGTAATGCACCAGGATTCTGACAATTACCTATCAGGTTGATTCCTCCCTGATGTGCTAATAATTCCCCCAGGTTATTGTAGACAGAATTATTAATTTCCTCTTGTGTTAGAATACTTACACTTCTGCCTATATCAATAGGGTTCATCTCAATACGCTTGCCTGAAATAATAACTTCGTCAATTGAATAATTTGAAATCGAATCCTGCTCCTGTGATGATAACGGTATAAATACAGATAAGCTGAAAAGCAGGACATAAATTTTTACTGCTATTCCTTTCATAATTAATTAGTTTTAGTTGTTAAACATAAATAGTAAATTGATTAACAACCATAATTCATGTGCTTGCAAGGAGTTAAGTCGGAGTTTTACTAGTTAATGCTAGCTTTTATCCCGAAAGCCCAGAATATGGTATGTTTATGGCAGGTCTTCTGACTTACTTCTTTTTTGAGTGCCTTCCCATCCATTATATTGTGAACAGTGGCCCAGGATACTCAAAAAATGTATGAAGATCACAGCAGCGGGTACTGTTCAGGAATTCCTGCCTTCCGGCTTTAATTTATTGTTTCGGTTTTAAAAACCAGGAGCAGGTCACCTGATTCCCTATTATCCCGTTCTTCAGATATAAAGTACGGGAACCATACATAATGCAAATATAAATAATATTAAGTGTGATTACCAAAAATAAGCCGGAACTATTTTTCAACAATTACATTAACATTAAATGTTACTATCTTTGTTATAATACAAAATAGTTAACTTAAATGTAACTCATTATAATAGTGAAAACTTTTGTTTTTGTTGTACTTTCTGCATTTTTAATAGTACAACAATGTCTGGCGGAAAAATACTTATTTACATCATTAAACGATAGTATAAACATTAAGGAGTTCAGGCAAAAATCCATAAATAACAATAATGATTTATCGTCATTATTCTTGTCTTTCAATTATTCAAGTAATACAAATACATTTGGAAGTTTTAACCAGTTTGTTAAGCAACCATCTTATTCACCCTCAATTATTTATATTTCAAAATATGGCTTTGATATTTCAGGCACAGGTTATTGGATAGAAAACTCTGATGATTCTCTGAAAGAGGCTACAAGCGAATTTGATTTGTCTGTTGGCTACAATTTTAAGCTGTTTAAAAACCTTTATATTTATCCGGGTTACTCCCATTTTTTTTATAATAAGGAATCCAACACGATAAAATCTGCTTTTACTGATAATTTTAGTTTGTACCTTTATTATCAGTTGAAAAAATTTATGTCGGGTATATCAGCAAATTATCTTCTGGGTGCTGATAACACATTTTATTTGACATTTCAAAATTCATTTACGCTAACAAAAGAGAAATTTATATTCAGAAACAGTAACCTGGACTTTCAGCCGGGTATTGATATAAGTTTCAGCAATCAATCATATTATGTAAACTATTTTTGGGAAAGTCTGAATGCCAGTTCCAGTTTTAGAGATTTCTTAAGAGATCATCCGGTTATCAGATTAGAATATATTTATCTTAGAAATAATTTTCCTAATCTTACAAATATTGAAATACTATACATTATCAGTAAAGACTTCACGGAGAAAAAAGAAGAAATTCGTCTCAGTAACATTAGTTTATATTTGCCCGTAAGTTATATGATCGGTAATTTTATACTTGATGTTAGCTTATTAACATACTTTCCAATTAATCAACCTGACTATTTTGATGAAAAAGTTCAGATATATTTTGATTTAGGAATTTCGTATATTTTAAATTTTAACTGGTAGTTAATGGCATAATTCCTTAAAATATGCTTCTGCCTGATTATCTCCTAAATCCGATGCTTTCTGCAGATCATTACAAGCTTCGTTGTCCATTTCCAGGTAAAACTTTGCAAGTGCCCTGTTAAAATAATAATCAAATACCTCTCCTTCTATTTCAATAGCTTTAGTAAAATCAATAATTGCATTTTCATAGTTACTTAGGAAAAAATGGGTGTTTCCCCTATCATAGAATCCATCAGCATGATCAGGTTTTAATTCAATTCCTTTATTAAAATCCTCCAATGCTTTATTGTAATTTCCCAGTTTAAAATATGTATTTGCCCTGTTAAAATAACTATCAAAATTTTCAGGCTCCAGTTCTATAGTTTTTGTAAAATCAATAATTGCTTTTTGATACTTTTCCATTTCATAATATGCATTGCCGCGATTATAATATGCATATATATAACTACTGTTAATTAATATCAGTTCTGTATAATCCTTTACGGCACCTGCAAAATCCTCCATGTCAAATTTTGCATTTCCTCTGTAAAAGTATGCTTCTTCATTTTTCGGATTTAATGCAATTTCTTTACTATAATCATTTATTGCTCCCTGGTAATTCCCCCTGTCGTGCTTCTTTATTCCTCTATTCAGATAATCTTCAGTTGCCGATTGCGCATAAATATAGCTGAAAGTAAAACTCAATATTACTATACAAATTATATTTCGCATAATTATAAGTTGTTTGATAATTAATAGTCTGTTTTTCAAGATGGTTATTTATTATTCATTCGTTGCCGTTGTTGAATCATCCTTCGCCTTTGCTGTATCACTTGCTGCTGCATTTTTCTTTGCCGGGCCATTTTAAGAATCATTAAATTTCTTTTACGCTGCATTGCCATTTTCCTGTTAATTGTAGCTTTCTTATACCTCATCATAGCAGTTCGTCTCATTTGAATCATTCTTTGATTATTATTCCCCCTTCTTACCATATTATAATCCCTGCTATTTGGCCTTATAGTAATTTTTGATTTATCAAATGCAGAAATCGCCAATGCTTCTTGCTCCTGTGAGAATAAAAGCGTTAAGCATAATAATCCCGTACACACTAATATTAATTTTTTCATGATTATTCTTTTATAGTAATTAGACTGATTAATTGAAAGAGGGTTTAATCAGATGCAAAAATATTTTTATAAAAATATAAAATTAAGAACAATTAGTTTTTATATTTATGATTTACTTAACTTCAAAAAAGTATATTTCTGTAATATTCATAACCTTATTTATGAATCTGTTTTCCAATATTGAAAAAAGAATAGAACAGCTTAGAAAAGCGTTGAATGAACATAATCATAGGTATTATGTATTAAATCAACCCACAATAAGTGATTTTGAATATGATCAGCTAATGAAGGAATTAATTGATTTGGAAACAGAGTACCCGGAATATGCTGATGCGGTTTCTCCGACTCAACGTATAGGAGATGATAGGAATAAGGAATTTGAACAAATAGAGCATAAATATCCGATGCTTTCATTAAGTAATACATATTCGAAAGAAGAAATTACGGAATTTAAAAATCGTATAGATAAAATTATTTCTGATGATTATAAATATGTATGTGAACTTAAATATGACGGAGCTTCAATAAATCTAACTTATGAAAACGGTATGCTTATTCGGGCAGTTACCAGGGGTGACGGAGTTGCAGGCGATAATGTTGTGTCAAATGTCAAAACTATTAAAAGTATTCCTTTAAAATTGACAGGAAATGATTATCCTGACATTTTTGAAATAAGAGGAGAAATATTTATACCTCACGAAGGATTTACTAAAATGAACAAGGAGAGGGAAGAAGAGGGAGAACTGCCATTTGCAAATCCACGTAATGCAGCTTCCGGGACACTTAAAATTCAAAATTCAACTCTTGTTGCAAAAAGGCCGCTGGATTGTATTTTATATTATTTGCAGGGTGAAAACCTGCCTTATAATTCCCACTTTGAGAACCTGGAAAAGGCCAGAGAATGGGGATTTAAAATATCCGGGTTTATAAAAAAATGTTCAACACTTGACGAAGTTTCTGAATATATTGATTATTGGGAAAAAGAACGCAGGAATTTACCATATGATATTGATGGTATTGTTATTAAAATAAATTCCTATGAGCAGCAGGTTAAGCTGGGTTCTACGGCTAAATCTCCGAGATGGGCAATTGCATACAAATATAAACCTGAACAAGCTGAAACAAAATTGTTGTCAATTGATTATCAAGTCGGCAGAACAGGAGCAATTACTCCAGTGGCAAACCTTGAACCTGTGCAACTTGCCGGGACAACAGTTAAGCGGGCTTCGTTACATAATGCAGATCAGATTGCTTTACTGGATATTAGAATCAATGATAATGTGCGTATTGAAAAGGGTGGTGAGATTATTCCAAAAGTGGTTGGAATTAATAAGGAAAGCAGGGATGATAATTCAAAACCAATCAAGTATATAGAATACTGCCCGGAATGCGGTTCAAAACTTGTCCGTAAAGAAGGAGAAGCAAAACACTATTGTCCGAATGAGAACGAATGTCCCCCTCAAATAAAAGGTAAGATTGAACATTTTGTCAGCAGGCGCGCAATGGATATTGGTTTGGCAGAGGCAACTATTGAACAGTTATATAATATTGGTCTTGTGAGAAATGTAGCCGACTTTTATTCATTAACCAGGGACCAGCTGCTGAATCTTGAGCGTTTTGGAGAAAAATCAGCTGTAAATCTTCTGAATAGTATTAGCGATTCGAAAAATATTCCTTTCGAAAAAGTTTTGTACGCATTAGGAATTAGATATGCAGGAGAAACTGTCGCCAAAAAACTGGCATACTACTTTAAATCATTAGAAAACCTGTCAAATGCAAATTTTGAAGATTTTATTAATGTGGAAGAAATTGGTGACAAAATAGCTGAGAGTATAATTGATTATTTTAGTGATGAAAAAAACATTATATTGTTGGAAAGATTAAAGAATGCCGGCATTAAATTCGAGTTGGAAAATGAAGCTGTCAGGAAAAAATCAAACAGGCTGGAAGGTAAGTCAATTATAATATCTGGTGTTTTTGAAAAATATTCGCGTGATGAATTAAAGGATCTTATAGAAAAAAACGGTGGTAGAAATGCAGGTTCTGTTTCAGCCAAAACAGATTATCTTCTGGCTGGTGAAAAAATTGGCCCCGTAAAACTGGAAAAAGCAAAAAAACTGAATATTAAAATAATTTCTGAAGATGAGTTTCTGAAATTAATAGGTTCCTGAGGATATAGTTCTGTCTTTCGCAGGCTGGCGTATGTTGTGCAAAAGATAGGCCATTTTATTAAGATTTACTATTTTTACAGATTGACATAATTTTTTTTTCAAGAAATTTTTATCCTTAATAAGCTTTATTTAAAAATGAATTGAGTTATTTATGATTAAATTTTTTAAAATTGCATTTTAAAACGAAGTTAAATATAGTCAGTGAAAATGTTGTATGATACAAAAACATTTATTGGCCGGAAAGTTATAAAAAGAAAGCTCAAACACCTGAAAAGAGTAACCAAAGTTTGTAATATTAATGATGCAAGGAATATTGGTATCATTTTTAATGCAACAAATATGGCTAGTTTTGAAATTATTAGAAATTTTATAAAGAGTTTATCGGGTAAAAAAGTTAAAGTTAATGCTCTTGGTTATGTTCATAGTAAAAAACTTATTGATCATTATTTATACCGTAAAGGTTTTGATTTTTTCACAAAAGGTAATTTAAACTGGTTCAATAAACCTGTAAAGGATACTGTTGAGAATTTTATTAAGAAACCATTTGATATACTTATTAATTTATATCTTGAGGAATATTATCCAATTCAATATATTGTTGCATTATCTGCTTCTACCTTTAAGGTTGGAAAATATTTTGA
Source organism: uncultured Bacteroidales bacterium (assembly GCA_965602045.1). Lineage (GTDB taxonomy): Bacteria > Bacteroidota > Bacteroidia > Bacteroidales > UBA10428. The sequence continues at coordinate 7,624 of CBFCXR010000106.1, forward strand.
TGAGCCGAATTACCTTGATTTTATGATTGACATTGAAAAAGAAAAGCAAGTTATGCATGACTTAAGAAAAGAGGTTAATATAGATAAAAAACCTGATGATAAAAATATAGATTTAGAAAAAGACATTGATAAAAAAGTGGAAATAGAACTTCAGTTAAACTTTTTATTAAATCAATTGATATATTATCTTTCAATAATAAAAAGCAATTAAATTATGGTTAAGCAAAAATTTACAGGAACCGGTGTGGCAATAATTACGCCTTTCAGAAATGACGGAAGTATTGATTTCAAATCACTTCCAAAACTACTTGAACATTTAATCAGTAATGGTATAGACTACTTAGTTGTACTTGGTACTACCGGTGAATCGGTTACTCTGTCAAAAGATGAGAAGCAGGCAGTTGTAAGTTATGTTGTTGAAGTTGTTGGTAAAAGGGTTCCTATTGTAATAGGGATGGGAGGAAATAACACCCAGGATATAGTAAATAATATTAACTCAAATGATTTTGAAAACATTGATGCTATTTTATCAGTAGCACCTTATTATAATAAACCATCTCAACAAGGATTATATCAACATTTTAAGTCAATTGCCTCAGCAAGTCCTGTTCCTGTTATAATTTATAATGTCCCGGGAAGAACCAGTTCGAATATTTCAGCAGAAACAACAGTCAAACTGGCAAGGGAGGTGAAAAATATTATTGCTGTTAAAGAAGCTTCCGGGGACATGGGCCAGATTATGAAAATTATAAAAAACAAACCTGCCAACTTCCAGGTTATTTCTGGTGATGATGAATTAACACTTCCAATAATTGCAGTTGGTGGGGCAGGGGCGATTTCAGTTGTTGCTAATGCTTTTCCTTATGAGTTTTCCGGCATGGTGAACTATGCTTTAAAAAATGATATGTTAAAAGCAAATGAACTTCATTATAAATTGTCGGATTTAGTAAGTGCTCTTTTTGAAGAAGGTAGTCCATCAGGCATAAAGGCATCTCTGGAAATAATGAAAATTTGCCCGAATAATCTCAGACTTCCTCTTTTACCTGTAAGCAGTAATCATTATGATAAGTTAAGTGATATTATTAAAAAGCTGAAGTAA
>CBFCXR010000107.1:0-8645 GCA_965602045.1 uncultured Bacteroidales bacterium
AGTTTATGTTTCAGGTTATCCAGTGCATATTTTGACTCAAATTCGCCGGTAGATTTAATAATGTCAACAAAAGAGTAGCTGAAGTTCAGGTTTTTTATAAAAAAGTCAGGACTGAAAATTTCGTTAAAGTTAAATACTATTGAAAAGTCGATTCCATTAGCTGAAATCTCGGCTATGTTTTCAGTGTGCCATTTATTTGTATCAGCGTCCCATATCCAGTCGATGTTATTTTTTCCAATCCTGTGATAAAATGCAAAATATCCCAAAATTTCAGGTGTGTTAAGTTTTAGTCCTGTTTCCAAAGTTGTTGCTTTTTCAGGTTTTAATTCAATATTTCCATATTGGACGGGATCATCATAAAACAGATCAGTAAATGTAGGTAAACGAAAGGCCTGGTTAATTGAGCTATAGACTTTAAAGCCATGTAATATATTATAACTTATATCGATTCCCGGAAAAACCTTAATTTTGTTCCTGAAGGTAGAATTCCAATTTAACATCAAACCGGTAGAGAAATACAAATTTCCAAGTTGCATATTATGTTCTAAAAAATAACCTGCGTTTGAGCGAACATAGCTCTTGTCAAGCAGAACATTTTTATAGCCTGGCATTATAATCGGACGTGTCATATCAAATCCCCTGTTGTTGCTATAAATGTTTTCTGTCCTGTATTCAAATCCCAAGGAAGTATTTCCAAATTTGGTAGGTATGATAAAATTCACATTGGCACCGAAAATATCTATGAGATTATATATATGAAAAGTGTATGAGCTGTCTATTACCATTTGAAGATAGTCATTTAATCTGCGCCAGTAAATGGAAGGGGAAATCTTAATTTTATTTCCGGTATTTGCTTTAATTGCGGCAAAAGTTGTTTTGACTATTTCATATTGTTCGGGATACTTGCTTGAATAATAGCTATTAGCTTCAAAATCCCTGTTATCATAACCTATCTGATAACTAACATCAATGTTGTCATATTCTAGCTCTCCGTGATAGAATAAATTATATCTGTCAAAAGCAGTGAAATCGATATAACCATTTGATTTTGTTTTTGAAACAGATAAAAAATTCTTGGTTGTTTTTGTTAATATTGTACCGGAAGTATTTAATCTTGAGAATCCGTATTCTCCAAAATTTACTGAAGCATTAATATTATTACTGGATTTTGTACCTGTCACAAAGTTTATTGCGCCTGCAAATGCATTTGACCCTAATACTCTCGCCGCAGGTCCGTTTAATATTTCAATACGTTCAATGCTTTCAATTTCTACAGGGAGATAAAGACTGAAATGACCGGTCTGGGGATCGGAGATATTTATCCCATTAACCATAATCATGACCTGGTCAAATGTACCTCCCCTGATGTTAATATCAGACTGAATTCCAAATATACCTCTTTGTCTGTTATCCAATCCTGCAATGTATTCTAATAAATCCCCGGCGCTCTGCACAGGCGCACTTTGAATTTCATTCTTTGTAATAACGGTAACAATCCTGGAAACCTCGGAATATAAGGCAGGACTTCTTTGACCAATGACTTCTACCTCTTCCAGGTCAATCTTGATGTTAATTCTGATAGTATCTCTTTGTGAAGCAGAAGTTTTTTGGGGTATTAGTATCGTATATGTAATTGATAAGATGCAGATCTTGATTATTTTCCTCAGGCTATTATATATAGCATATTTTTTCCTTGTCCAGTTTTTAAAGTGAACAGGCCTTTGAATTTCTTTACAATTATTTATTATGAAATTCATAATTCCAGTTTTCATGAGTTAGCCGCTAATATAGTAATTATTCCTAAGATTGTGTTTTAATTGCCGGGTGCTATTTTGCTACCTGCTCTTTTGCATTTCAGCTATATAAGTTATATACCTAAGCAAAGATTAGTTTATTAATTAATTCAGGGTGATTATTTAGGCAAATATTGCTTCTATATGATTAATATTGAATATTTTGTGATATGCTAAGATTCAGACGATTGTACCGGACTTATTTAAATCAATTATGATTTTTAAAAGTTAAATTTAAAATAAAATGTAGCATGATATGTTAAATCATTAAGTACTCAGTGTTTTAAATTATAGAGTAAAAAAATTTGATTTAAAGAATAATTTATTATTTTTGCCTTAAATCCGATAATTATTTAATTCATTTAAAAAATTAATGAACATGAAAAAGTTAAGTTTTTTATTAGTTGCCCTAGCATTATTTTGTTTCATATCTTTAAATTCTTGTAAGCAAAAAGCTGCTGAAGCTGAAGAAGCTACTGAAGAAATGGTAGAAGAAGCTGAAGAAATTGTAGAAGAAGCCGTAGAAGCTGATACAGTAGCAGAAGAAGCAGAAGAAGTTGAAGAAACTATGGAGTAAACCCACTTAAAGAAATTAAAAAAACTATAAGCAGGAATATAGTCCTGCTTTTTTTTATTTTCCAAGCAACTATCTCAGGAGAGATTTTCCTGTAATAGGTTAGCTATATGTTTTTATTAAATCCTGATCGCATATAAAAAAATAACCACCGGAAGCGGTGGTTATTTTTTTACACCAATAATATAATCTTTATTGTAGTAGATTTAATACTTTTCAGAATAGCTGAAAATAAATATATTATATTTCCATTCTCGAAAAGTATATTATAATTACAGTTGAAATTGCTGATAATTTTTTATGTTTGCAACTGGCCAATATAATAATATAAACATACTGAGATGCCAAGCTTTGTAATTAATGAAAAATGTGATGGATGCAAATCTCAGGATAAGACTGCCTGTCAATACATTTGTCCTAATGATCTTATGATTCTTGATAAAGAGAAAAATAAAGCTTTTAACAGGTCAGTAGAGATGTGCTGGGAGTGCTATAGTTGTGTAAAGATATGTCCGAATCAGGCTATTGAAATCAGAGGCTATGCCGATTTTATGCCTTTGGGTGCAACTGTTCAACCAATGCGAAGTACCGATTCAATTTTATGGTCAGTAAAATTTAGAAATAATGAAATCAAGAGGTTCAAATTTCCTATTAGAACAATACCTGAAGGAGACTTGGAGCCGGATGCCGGATTTAAAACTGAGTCTGATAATATTAAAGGACCTCTTTTAAGAACTGAGCCGGATTCTCTGGGATTATCAGGATTGGCAGACATTGATAGCCATTAATAATATCAACTTCTAATCTAATACTAATATAAATTTTAGGTTTTAAAATCAATTAAATAAGATACTTAAGTTCCTCAGTTACTAACTGAAAAATAATTGAATACTAAAGATATGAATTTTAATAAATTCGAGACTATTGAAATTAAAACTGATTTGTTAATTCTGGGTGGTGGTATGGCGGCTTGCGGTGCAGCCTATGAAGCAGCATTCTGGGCTAAGAAGAATAATTTAAAAGTAATCCTTGTTGATAAAGCAGCTTTAGAAAGAAGCGGCGCTGTTGCTATGGGGCTTTCTGCCATTAACCTTTACTTAGGACTTAAGAATAAAAAAAATACTATAGCAGATTATATTAATTATGTAAAGAATGATTTAATGGGAATTGCCAGGGATGATCTGGTTGCTAATATCGCACGGCATGTGGATTCTTCGGTTCATTTATTCGAGAAGTGGGGATTACCAATTTGGAAGGATGATGGCGGTAATTATGTAAATGAGGGTCGTTGGCAGATTATGATTCATGGTGAATCTTACAAGAATATTGTTGCAGAAGCAGCCAAAAAGGCATTAAAAGAGTTAGGGGAGAAAGGCGAATACTACGAAAGGATATTTATAGCAGAACCAATTATAAGCGAAGGTCGTTGTATAGGAGCTGCTGGATTTAGTTTGCGGGATAATAAATTTTATATTTTCAGGGCAAAAGCTGTAATAGACGCCATGGGTGGTGCTGTACATATATTCAGGCCAAGATCAGTAGGCGAGGGTTTAGGTCGCTCGTGGTATCCGCCCTTCAATTCCGGATCCGCCGCATATTTCACACTTAAAGCCGGAGCTGAGATGACCTGCCAGGAAGTTCGGTTTATACCGGTTAGGTTTAAAGATGCCTATGGCCCGGTTGGTGCATGGTTCCTTTTATTCAAGTCAAAAGCAACAAACGCTCTGGGTGAGGAATATATGAAAAAACATGCTTCTGTACTAAAGAAGTGGGCACCATATGGGACAAGAAATCCTACTCCGGCCAATCTGAGAAATTACCTTATGATGCTGGAAGTTGAAAATGGAAAAGGACCAATATATATGAGAACTGATGAGGCAATTAAAGAACTTGTAAGTAGCATTAAAGATGAGGGGGAATCTAAACGAAGGATGAAAGAACTGGAATCAGAAGCCTGGGAGGATTTTTTAGATATGACAGTTAGCCAGGCATTCCTTTGGGCATCAAAAAATGTAATGCCGGAAAAACAACCTTCGGAAATTGCAGCGTGTGAACCTTTTTTTATCAGTTCCCATTCAGGGGCTTCTGGTGCATGGATCAGCGGACCTGAAGACCTGTCACCGGAAAAATATTTCTGGGGTTATGCAAATATGACAACTGTTAGGGGATTATTTGCTGCAGGAGACGCATCAGGAGCATCAAGCCACAAGTTTTCATCAGGCTCTTTTACAGAAGGAAGAATTGCTGCTAAATCTGCTATTGCATTCTGTGTTGATAATGAGATTGTTCCGGATATAAACCAGGATAAGATTAGCGAGCTGAAAAATTCAATTTTACAACCCTTAGGTGTGTTTGAAGAATACAAGGATTATGCAAATGATCCGGATGTGAATCCAAATTTTATTAAACCTAAAATGTTTATGTTTCGTCTCCAGAAAATTATGGACGAATATGCTGGTGGAACCTCATCAGGATTTAAAACATCAAAAGCGTTATTGGAGAAAGGATTTGAATATCTGAATTATTTGCACGAAGATTCGGTAAGACTTGCAGCTTCCGATGTGCATGAATTAATGCGGTGTTGGGAAAATATACACAGACTCTGGCAAGCTGAATCACATATAAGATCAGTACTTTTTAGGGAGGAAACAAGATGGCCGGGATATTATTTCAGAACTGATTTTCCTGAAATGAAAAAAGAATGGGAATGCTTTGCTAATTGCAGGTGGAACCCGGAAACAGAAGAATGGCAAATGATTAAAAAAGAAATTATCAGTTTGACTTGATTTTCACATATTTAAAATATTGATATCGGAAAAGGCAAATAATTAATGACTGAAAGGCCTATACTAATTATTGGTGGTGGAATAAGCGGAATAACCGCTGCTGTTGAAATTGCAGAGGCAGGTAAACAGGTGGTAATAATTGAAAAATTACCATATCTTGGAGGTAATGTTATAAAAATGAACAATTACTTTCCAAAATTATGTCCTCCCATTTGTGGTCTGGAAATTAATTTTAGAAGAATCAGGCAGAATCCGAATATTAGTGTCTATACTTCAACTACAGTTGAACATATAACCGGGGAAAAAGGTGATCTTACAATACAGCTTAAAAGAAGTGCAGTATATGTAAATTCAAATTGTACTGCATGCGGAGATTGCGCTGAGATATGTCCCGAAGAAAGGCCAAATGAGTATAATTATTTATTTGATACTACCAAAGCTATATATCTGCCTCATGAAATGGCCTATCCATTTAAGTTTGCAATTGATGATAACTATTGTCTGAAAGAAAAATGCAGTAAATGTACTGAAGTGTGTAAATACAATGCTATTGATCTAACCGCTATAGAAGAAAGGCCTGAACTAAGAGTATCATCAGTTATTATTGCAACCGGCTGGTTGCCATATAATATAGAAAATGAAGTTAATTTGAATTACAGTACATATAAAAATGTTATAAAGAATGTTGAAGTGGAAAGGCTATTAGCGGTAAACGGGCCGTATAACGGTGAATTACTTAGACCTTCCGATAAAAAAAAACCAAAATCAATAGCATTTGTGCAATGTGCAGGTTCACGCGATGAAAATTATCTGCCATATTGTTCAGCAGTATGTTGTTCCGCATCTTTAAAACACGCATTAACCATTTGTGAGAGATATCCGGAAATTACAATAAAAATATTTTATATCGACTTAAGAGTAACAGGCAGAAATGAAGATCTTCTGTCCAAAGTTGAGGCACTAAAAAATGTAGAATTAATCAAAGGAAAAGTAGCAAAAATTAAAGAAAATGAAATATCAGGGAATTTAATAATTGAAGCAGAAGATACATTATGTTCAAGGAAAATAAAGAATGAATTTGACATGGTTATTCTGGCAGCCGGTATAAAGCCCTCAGAGGTTAAATTAAATAATGTATTAACAGATAACAATGGATTCATTTTACCTGAATCTTTGCCAGAAGGTGTTTATTCAGCGGCATGCTCTAAAAGGCCCATGGATGTTGTGTCGTCATTAAGAGATGCGACAGGAATTGTACTTAAAGCTATTCAATAAATATTTTAATTTCTAAAGGAATTGGAGATAAATTCAGGAGTTTATATTTGTACAGGATGTCAAATTGAGGAAAGCCTTGACATTACAGCTCTTACTAATGTGGCCAGGAAAGAGTACCAGATAAATATCTGTAAGAAGCATCCGGCATTATGCTCAAAAGCAGGTGTGGAACTAATGAGGAAAGATATAAAAAATGAAGGTCTTGAGGGAGTTATTATTGCAGCATGCTCTCCCCGGGTTAATACGCAAACATTTTGTTTTGGCAATAATATTATTACCGAAAGGGTCAATCTGCGGGAACAAGTAATTTGGTGCAGTGAACCGGATAATGAAGATACCCGGATACTGGCAGAGGATTATCTTCGAATGGGTATTGTGAAAGCTCAAAATACTAAAGGCACAAATCCTTATATCGTAGAAAAACTTAGTTCGGATATTTTAATTGTTGGCGCAGGTATTACAGGATTAACAGCAGCAATTGAAGGTGCTAAGGCCGGTTATAACATAATATTGGTTGAAAAAGAACAGAATCTGGGTGGCTGGTCAAACAGGTTATATAAGCAATTACCAACAAGAATGCCATATACAAATTATGAAGAGCCTGCTATTAATAATAAACTGGATGAGATTAAAAGATTTAATAATATAAAAATATATTTATCCACAAGAATAACAGAAATATCAGGACAACCTGGCAACTTTAATGCTGAAGTTACAAATGGTAAGGAAAAAAAACATCTGGTTGTCGCCTCAATTATAGCTGCCCTAGGTTGGAAACCTTATGATGCCAGTAAATTAAGTGAATTCGGCTATGGAAAATTTAAAAATATAATTACTAATGTTGAATTTGAGGAGATGGCAAAATCCGGAGTTATAATAAAACCTTCGGATCAAAAAGTGCCGGAAAGTATTCTTTTTATTCAATGTGCAGGCTCCAGAAACAAAGAACATTTGCCATATTGCTCATCCTATTGTTGTGGAACCTCTTTAAAACAAGCCAAATACATTAGGAATATTAATAAGAGATCAACCGTTTTTATTATATACAGGGATATTAGAACTCCCGGCCATCATGAGTATTTTTATAAAGAAATTCAGAAAGATGAGCAGATATTTCTAACAAAAGGAGAAGTAAAAAACATCATCAAAGAGAATAATAAATTAATTGTGGAGATAGATAATACATTAGTCGGAGAACAAATTTCAATTCCGGTTGATTTAATAGTACTGGCCACCGGTATGGTTCCGGCGGATAGTGAGGAATTAAATTTAAAATACAGGCAGGGTAAGGGATTGCCGGAAATAAAATACAATTTTCCTGATTCTCACTTCATTTGCTTTCCTTATGAAACAAGACGAACCGGCATTTATGCTGCAGGCTCTTGCCGTGCACCGATGGATATTGCAGGATGCATGGAAGACGCAATGGGCGCGGTACTTAAGGCTGTTCAATGTATGAATGTGATCAAAAAGGGAGAATCAGTGCATCCGCGTTCAGGTGATCAGTCTTATCCCGACTTATATATAGACAGGTGCACTGATTGTAAAAGGTGTACAGAAGAATGCCCATTCGGCGCATATGATGAAACTGAGAAAGGAGCACCACTCCCGAATATTAATCGCTGTCGACGCTGCGGTATTTGCATGGGATCATGTCCTGAAAGAGTCATTAATTTCAATGACTACTCTATTAATAGCATATCAAAAATGATTAAAGCCGTTTACATGCCGGATGAATTTTGCGAGAAACCCAGGATTTTGGTATTTGTGTGTGAAAACGATGCCTATCCGGCATTTGACATGGCCGGATATAATAGATTAAAGTATAGTACTTATATAAGGATAATACCTGTCAGGTGCATAGGTTCAATTAATAACGTATGGATATCCGATGCACTTTCAAAAGGTTTTGACGGAATACTTCAGATTGGATGTAAACCTGGTGAAGATTATCAATGTCACTTCATGCAGGGAAGTGAGCTAATTGAAGCCAGGGCTGAGTATCTTAAGGCAACATTATCGTCTATGATGCTTGAGCCGGATAGAGTCAGAACCGAATTTATTGAAATAAGTGATTATCATAAAATACCCGGTATTGTAAACAATTATGTTAAGATAATTGAAGACTTAGGTCCTAATCCTTTTAAAGATTTATAAAAGGGGACAGCCCCCTTTTGTCCCTCATTTCGCCATTTTTGTCACTTTATATCACTTTTT
>CBFCXR010000108.1:0-8584 GCA_965602045.1 uncultured Bacteroidales bacterium
TTAACAGCTAAAATAACAAATTACGGTGGTATAATAACATACTTATCCGTTCCCGATAAAAATGGCAATTTTGATAATATAGTCCTGGGATTTGATAGCCTGGAAGAATATACCAGCCAAAAATATTTAGCAGGCTGTCCTTATCTTGGTGCTATAATCGGAAGATATGCAAACAGAATAGGAAATGGCAAATTTTCACTGCAAGGTAAAGAATATAAGCTTGTACAAAATAATGGTCCTAACCATCTGCATGGTGGAACAACAGGCTTTGATAAGGTTGTCTGGAAAGCCGATGAATTTCAGACCCCCGATTCAGTAGGGATAAAACTGTATTATCATAGCCGAGATATGGAAGAAGGGTATCCCGGAGATTTTGATATTACTGTTATTTACTCACTTACAGATCAAAATGAATTGAAGGTTATATACGAAGGAGATATAAATAAACCATGCCCTGTAAATTTAACACAACACAGCTACTTCAATCTTAATAGTCTGAATAGCAATATACTGGGCCATAAGGTATCCATTAATGCAGATAAATATACTGTATGTGATGATACTCTGATTCCTACCGGAGAAATTGAAAATGTAATCAATACTCCACTTGATTTCAGAAATCCTTATGATATTGGAGAAAGAATTGGTCAACTTGACAACGGATATGATCACAACTTTTTACTTAATAGAAAAAATGATAACGAACTCTCTTTTGCAGCAAGAGTATCTGAACCTTCAACTGGCCGAATTTTAGAAATGTATACAACTGAACCCGGCGTTCAGTTATATTCCGGAAATTTTCTTGACGGTACTCTGACAGATTCTGCCGGAAAAGTAATTCAAAAGCATTATGGTTTATGTTTGGAAGCACAACATTATCCTGATTCACCTAACAAATCTCAATTCCCTTCATCAATTTTAATGCCCGGCGAAAAATATTCTCAAACAACTATTTACAAATTTTTATAAGATAACTTTTATCATAACAAGGTATCAAAAATTACATTTAGCAGAAGAATTTCTCAAAATTAAGTCTTATTATTTGTTTCTTAATAAAGGATCTTTTGTATAAAAAGATTTTAATCCCCCTTTAATTTAGCTTAGATATAGGACTTTTTTATTCCTTTGAAATATTCTCATATATTTTTAATATCTCTTTTTTATACTTTACCGGAGCTTCAATATGTCCCCAGCCTTTTTGTAATTGCCATATACCATCATATACGGAATCATGATAATTTACTAATATATGAGGGATGCTGCTTTCCTTAAGTATCGATTCCATTACATTTGCTTCTATTTCATTCTTTAGAATAACAATCTTTTCATTTCTAATCATAGAACATTATCTTTTTTATTATCATATTTCAAATATAACTATTTCTATATTTTATATTACTGCGAATAAACCTAAATTATGTCAATAATATAAATATTCTCACTAGCTCGGTTTATTCTTTTTTTTTATGATAAATTCAATATTTTTTGTTTAATTTTTCTTAATCAATATTTTTGTTTAGTATTAAGCATTTTTTATATGGCACTTATAACTTCCATAGTAAACTGGCTAAATATTAAAAGAATTCATCAAATTGATTTAATAAAAAAATATCCATTTGATATTCAACAGGAAAGCCTTTTTAAACTTTTAAATAAGGCAGCCGATACGGAATGGGGGAAAAAATATGATATTAAGTCAATTAACAGTATTAGTGAATTTCAGAAGCGCCTTCCGATTCAAACATATGATGAAGTAAAGCCATATATTAATCGTTTAAGAAAAGGAGAGTCCAACATACTCTGGCCCGGGGAGATCAAATGGTTTGCTAAATCATCCGGCACTACGAGTGATAAGAGTAAATTTATTCCCGTAAGTAAAGAAAGCCTTGAAGAATGCCACTTCAGAGGAGGGAGGGATGTTTTAACCATTTATACTTATAATAATCCCGATTCAAAAATATTCTCCGGTAAGGGATTGACACTGGGAGGAAGTCATAAAATTGATAATTTCAGTAATCAATCGTATTACGGCGATTTATCTGCGATCCTTATTGAAAACTTACCATTCTGGACAGAATTTATTCGTACTCCAAGTCATGAGGTAGCGTTGCTTGAAAAATTTGAAGAAAAACTAGAAAGAATTGCAAACGAGACTATACAGGTGAACGTCACAAATATAGCAGGCGTTCCTTCCTGGAATCTGGTTATGATTAAATATATTCTTGAATATACTAATAAAGATAACTTATTGGAAGTATGGCCGAATCTGGAGCTTTTTATACATGGCGGCGTGAACTTTACACCTTATAAGGAACAATATAAAAAACTTATTCCCTCGGAAAATATGGCTTATCAGGAAGCCTATAATGCCTCAGAAGGATTCTTCGCCATACAGGATGAACCGGCAAAAAACGACATGTTATTAATGCTGGATTACGGAATTTTTTATGAGTTCATTCCAATGGATGATTATAATATTGATAATCCAAAGGCCATAACAATTGCAGATGTTAAATTAAATAAAAATTATGCCCTGGTAATTACTACTAATGGAGGTCTTTGGCGTTATTTAATAGGTGATACTGTAAAATTTACTTCACTCTATCCACATAAAATTGTAATCTCGGGACGTACAAAACATTTTATTAATGCATTTGGAGAGGAAATAATTATTGATAATGCTGAGCAGGCAATAAAAATCGCATGTGATAAAACACAAGCACAAATTTCGGATTATACAGCCGCCCCAATATTTATGACTGAAAAGCAAAAAGGAGCTCATGAATGGTTGATTGAGTTCATTAAAGAACCTTCTGATATGGACTACTTTGTTTCTATGCTTGATCACGCTTTAATGTCACTAAATTCTGATTATGAAGCAAAGAGATATAAAAATATTACTTTAAGCAAGCCAACAGTTAATTCTGCAGAAAAGGGTACTTTCTATCAGTGGCTGTTGAAAAAAGGCAAAATAGGCGGACAGAATAAAGTTCCAAGATTAGCGAATGACAGAATATACATTGATGAATTACTAAAAATTAATAATAATTTAAAACACAAATAAGAATCGTTTTATGTTAAAATATTTACTAAAATTATTTGTACTTTAGTATAAAGCACTTAATACTTTAAAATATGCATTTAGCTATTGCAGGCAATATAGGATCCGGAAAAACAACTCTTACCCGGTTGCTTTCGAAACATTATGGTTGGGAAGCACATTATGAAGATATTGATGACAATCCCTATCTAAATGATTTTTATAATGATATGCAGCGATGGTCATTTAATCTTCAGATTTATTTTTTAAACAGCAGGTTTAACCACATCCTCTCATTCAGAAAATCCGGAAAAACCTTAATTCAGGACAGAACTATTTATGAAGATGCTTATATATTTGCCCCTAATCTTCATTCAATGGGATTGATGTCAACACGTGATTTCGAGAACTATTTTACATTATTTAATTTAATGAGCTCACTGATTCACCCTCCTGACCTGGTTATATATTTGAGGGCATCTGTTCCAAAACTTGTGAGCCAGATTCAAAAAAGAGGCAGAAAATATGAAGAAAATCTTAGACTGGACTATTTAAAACGGCTGAATGAAAGATATGAAGCATGGATCGAAACATATAATTTAGGTAAGCTATTAATTGTAGATGTTGATAATAATAATTTCTCTGATAATCCTGAAGATTTAAGTGTAGTTATTGATAAAGTCAATGCTGAGATTCATGGGCTGTTCAAATAGGCAAAAAGGGTACTATTTCTCAGGCAAGAGCTAAAATGATAATATCTTGTGATTATGCAGCTTCCGAATATTCACAATAATTAAATTGTAACCGCATTAATATTTCTTCCATTATTTGGCCAGTCTCGAACGTATCCTCATCCCCCTCTTCATAATACCAATTAACAATAATTTTTTCTATTTTGCCGTTTAAATCAAGATGTTTGAGAAGTAAAAAAATCTTTTTGATTGAGGCACTATTTATATATTCAAGATTAATGTTAAAAGTAACGTGCTTTGCTTTAAGACTATCAATCCATTTAAGCATTGGAGCATAAAACTTATTTACATCTATTGGGCATGATTTCCCCTCAAGTAGTAAGGTCCCGGTATTCTTGAAGTCAACACCTGGTGTCAGATTTGTCGCATCAACGATCAATGAATCCATAGCCAATCATAATTAAAGTTGTAGAAAAAACTTTTAAGTGTAAAAATTACACTGCCACATAGTGTACGATCGGCAATTTATTAAGATGAATTCAATTGATTAATATTATAAATTTTTTGACAAATACAGTTATTTCTTATACTAATTTTTTTTTTCATAAATATTTTTAATTATTATTGCATTTCCTACGGTTTACGTATCAAAAAAAGAAAGGAGCAAGAAATATGAAGTTATTAATTATCCCTTGCTTATTCTAGTAACTAATTACTGAAAATCAGTTACTTTTTTAACCTTACTTATTTTTCTATATTTAAGGTATAGCTCCAATTATAACAGCTATTATTTTTATTTTAATGCCTGTTTAATAATTCTCCGGTAATTGAATTCATTTTGATTATTAATACAGAGGATTGCAGGTTAAATTAATTCTAATTAAATATATTATTATTCATATTATCCGTCATGTCAAAACTCTGGAAAGATATAGCCGAATCAATTAAAGGAACAGAACATGATTTCACTAAGGGTAAAATTAGCAGAGCAGTGCTTTTGCTATCTATTCCTATGGTATTGGAAATGGCAATGGAATCTATTTTTGCCTTAACAGATATTTTCTTTGTATCCAGACTTGGTGAAGAGTCAGTAGCTGCTGTAGGACTTACTGAATCGTTAATGACATTTGTTTATGCTATCGGCGCAGGATTAAGTCTGGCCACAACAGGTTTGGTAGCGCGACGAATAGGTGAAAAGGATTCCGGGAAGGCTTCAATTGTAGGTGCCCAGGCAATAATTATAAGTATATGCATATCATTACTTTTAGCTATACCCGGTATTTTTTCAGGTTCCGATATATTAAAATTAATGGGATCTGAAAGAAGCGTTATTGAAATTGGTTATGGCTATACATCAATAATGTTAACCTTTAATGGAATAATATTATTATTATTTGTTAATAATGCAATCTTTCGTAGTACAGGAGATGCGGCAATTTCTATGAGAGTCTTATGGTTTGCCAATATTATGAACATTATACTCGATCCGTGTTTTATTTTCGGACTGGGCCCGTTTCCCGAATTAGGCGTTACCGGGGCTGCTGTTGCAACAACTATAGGCCGTGGTATGGCAGTTATATATCAGTTTTATTTATTAAACAAAGGGACAAAGAGAATACAACTAAAGCTTATACATATAATCCCCAGGCCTAATGTTATGCTTAAACTTCTGAGACTTTCAACCGGCGGAATCGGACAGAATATTATTGCTACTGCCAGTTGGGTAGGACTTTACAGAATCGTCTCTGAATTTGGTAAAGAGGCTGTTGCAGGTTACACAATTGCAATCAGGATAATTGTTTTTGCATTATTGCCATCATGGGGTATGAGCAATGCTGCCGCTACATTAGTCGGCCAAAATCTTGGAGCCAAACAACCTGAAAGAGCTGAACGTTCTGTCATTATTACGGGTTTTGTAAACTTTGTTTTTATGACAACAATTAGTATAATACTGATCACTTTCCCTGACTTCTTTATTAAGTTATTCGGCCAGAGTAAAGATGTTGAATTAATCGGTATTGCCAGTCTCCGCATAATCAGTTACGGTTTTATGTTCTATGCTATCGGAATGGTGATATCACAAGCATTTAACGGCGCCGGGGATACATTTACCCCTACAATATTAAATTTAATTTGTTTTTGGATAATCGAAATCCCCCTTGCTTATTTCTTATCTATTTCAGCCGGATTTCGTGAATCAGGAATTTTCTGGGCTATAGTAATTTCAGAATCGATGTTAACAATTTTAGGAATAATTGTATTTAAAAAAGGAAAATGGAAACTCAGAAAAGTATAAATTATTAAGTTTAAGTAATTGACTATTAATAATAAAAAATATTTTATTTTTATAATTTAAAAAATTATGTTATTACCTACTAAAAGACGATTAAACGCAATTTTAACACTGTTTTTCCCTTTTTTTATATACTCACAAAATTATTATCCGGTTAGAAAGCTTGTTGCAGATAACTATATTAATAAAACAGATTCTCTTAGAAATATATATTGTGCAGAAAAGACATTTATTTCACATTATGAACTCCCTACGCTCATCGCTTTATCTTTTTATCCTGAATTGGATTCAACAATAATTAATCTTAAAAGCAGGAAGATAAATAAACTCGGGTATGCCAGGCCAAAAATTGACTTTCTTCTTAGAAAACCAAAAAACAGGCACTATATAATTATTATCAATAAAAATTTACAGGATCATTTAGGATTCGATTTTAATGATATACCATTTAATGCACAGGTTGGATTTTTTGGTCACGAACTGGCCCATATTACTGATTATGCTGCAAAAAGCAACATGCAACTGCTGCTGTTTGGTTTTAAGTATTTATTAAAGCAGGAAAAAGTTGAAAAATATACTGACCGTATTACCATACGGCATAATCTTGGATGGCAATTATATGACCTTAACAGGTATATTACAAATAATCCGGATACTTACAAAAATTACCTTAAATATAAAGAAAGCAAATATCTGAACTCCGAAGAGATATTTAATGAAATGCTAAAAATTAATGATTACCAAATTGATACCTCTACTTTAATTAACTATTATTAAGAAATATTACTATTAATAATATATTTATTGCACTAACTTTGTATTCGTACTATATGGAAAAAATGAAAAAAATGAAAAACAAATCATTTAAACAAAGAACAAAAGTAATAGTTGTAAGTATTTTATTATTAGTCAGTTCTGTTACTTTAATATCATTTGATGATAAAGAGTTTAAGATTGCCAAGAACCTTGACATATTTTTTACTCTGTTTCAGGAGCTTAATTTGTTCTATGTTGATAATACTGATCCCAAAGAACTAATTGAAGCCGGCATAGAAGGAATGTTAAAGTCTCTTGATCCTTATACAACATACATACCCGAAACGGAAATTGATAATTTTAACTTTATAACCACTGGCCAATATGGAGGTATTGGTGCACTAATTAGAAAAGCAGGTGATTATACTATAATTTCTGAACCTTATAAGGAATTTCCCGCTTACAAAGCAGGATTAATTGCAGGGGATACAGTAATTACCATAGATGGAATTCCTACAACAGGCAAAAAAATCAGGAATGTTAGTGAGATGCTTAAAGGTATCCCAAAAACATCAGTAAAACTTGAAATAAAAAGATATAAAGAAGAAGGAATATTAGAAAAAACACTGATAAGAGAAAAAATTACTATAAAAAATGTCCCTTACTTTGGAGTATTTGAAAATAACATTGGTTATATAAAATTATCAAATTTCACCAAAGATGCAGGTAAAGAAGTAAAATCAGCTCTAATTGCACTTAAAAAAGAAAATGTTGAATCAATTATTCTTGATTTAAGAGGGAATCCCGGAGGATTATTAATTGAATCGGTTAATGTTGCGAACTTATTTACCGATAAAGGACAGGAAATAGTTAGTACCCGCGGTAAGGTAAAAAAATGGGATAATGTATATAAAACATTACAGCCTGCAGTAGATACGTTAATTCCATTAGTAATCCTGGTAAACAGGGGATCAGCTTCTGCTTCGGAAATTGTAGCAGGCTCACTCCAGGATTTGGATCGTGCAGTAATTATCGGAAAAAGAACATTCGGAAAAGGATTAGTGCAGACTTCCAGGCCACTTAGTTATAATACCCAATTAAAAGTTACTACAGCCAAGTATTATATTCCCAGTGGCAGATGTATTCAGGCAGTCGACTATACACATAGAAACGAAGATGGTAGTGTTGGGTATATCCCTGATTCCCTGATTAATGAATATGAAACTAAAAATGGCCGAAAGGTATTGGATGGCGGAGGAATTACGCCTGATATAACTGTTGAAACTGATCACCCCGGAAGCATTACTATTAGTCTTTTTACTAAAAATCTGATATTTGATTATGCAACAATTTATGTAGCCGAAAATAAATCAATCAACTATTCCGATGAATTCGAATTTACTGATAATGATTATCAGCAATTTCTTAAGTTTTTAGAAAATAAGGATATTGATTATACAACACAAAGCGATGAGAATTTAAAGGAATTAATTGATGTAGCCAAAAAAGAAAAATATTATAAGGATGCTATAGAAGAGTTTGAAGCTCTTGAAAAAAAACTGGCACATGATAAAAATAAAGACCTGCAAACATTTAAAGATGAAATAATTCATTTGTTAACTGAAGAGATATCCTGCAGGTATGAATACCAGGAAGGTAGAGTTAAAGCTTCACTTAAGAAAGATGTACAATTTGATAAGGCAATTGAAGTATTAAAGAATAAAGATGAATATTTTGCGATTTTGAAAGGCATAACTGATAAAACAGATTCTGCTAATTTATAATATTGCCGTATTAGTTAGT
>CBFCXR010000109.1:0-8511 GCA_965602045.1 uncultured Bacteroidales bacterium
GCTTGTCTTTCTTCTTCACTAAGTTTTGAATGGGTAGTTGACGACGGATGAGTTACAATTGATCTGGTATCTCCCAGATTTGAAGTTATTGAAAGCAATTCCAGTGAATCAATAAATCTTTTTGCCCTTTCTACTCCTCCTTTTAGTTCAAAAGTAACAAGGCCACCACCAAAGCGCATTTGTTTCTTAGCCAACTTATACTTACCGTATGAAGGCAGGAAGGGATATTTTACCCATACTGTCTCATTGCTTTTCTCAAGATATTTTGCCAGTTCAAAGGCATTACTGCAATGACGCTCTAACCTCAGGGCCAGTGTCTCAATGCTTTTTGATAAAATCCATGCATCAAACGGTGACATTGTGGGACCTGACTGCCTGGCTATGAACCTGATATCTTTAATAAAATCCTTCTTGCCTAATACTGCCCCCCCTATTGTCCTGCCCTGCCCATCAATAAATTTGGTTGTTGAGTGAATAATAATATCGGCACCGTATTTTACAGGCAGTTGAATGTAAGGTGTAGCAAATGTATTATCAATATTAAGCAATAGATTATGTTTTTCTGCAAGCGTTCCCAGCATTTCCAGATCAATAATATCTAATCCCGGATTAGAAGGAGTTTCTGCAAATATCATTTTTGTGTTGGGTAATATGTTTTTCTCCCATCCGTCATTGTCATCAATATCAACATAAGTATGTGTAATGCCGAATCTTGGTAAAAGCTGTGTTATTATCAGATGCGATGAAGTAAAAAGACTGCGGCATGCGAGTAAATGATCTCCTGCTCCTAAATGGCCAATAATGCTAATAAAAATAGCAGCCATCCCTGATGCAGTAGCTACACCATCTTCAGTTTCTTCCAGGGCGCAAAGTTTCATAATGAATTCATCACTGCTGGGATTTGAATACCTTGTATAAATATGCCCTTCTTTCTCTTCTGCAAATAATGCCCTTCCTTCTTCCGCATCATTAAAAACAAAGCTGGATGTTGCATATATCGGTGTGGTATGTTCCTTATTACCAGTAGCCTTAATTTGTGTTCTTATAGCTTTGGTCTCAAATTTCGTTTCTCTTTTCATTGAATAATGAGTTTATATTTAAAATTATAATATGCAAATAAGCATATTATTAATAATTAAAAGAAGTAACAAAAATATTTATTTTTCACAGTATAGGAAAGTAACCTTATCTAAAAAAAAAATAAAATCTAATTAATGATTAATATCACCTTTTTTTTGTAAACCTGAAAATTATTCTTACGTATTCTAATTTAGACTATTATATTTATCTGAAAACTTACATCAGTTTTGAATTATCGCGATACTAATTTGTATCTGCTAAAATCTAAATAAGTGCATCAAAACTCTTCAAATTGCTTGATTTAAATTGCACGGCTTTGAAAACTAACCATATACAACCGGATATTTCCATGAAAATCATTAAAATAATCTGTCTGATTATTCTAATACTGCAAATCAAATTATCATATGCACAGGAGGCCCCTTTAAAGAGAGGTAAACCTGAATATTTTGACAGTATTAATACAAGGATAACAGAACTTCAAAATATGCTTCCCAGGCTAAAACAATCGTGTGATGTTTCAATATTTGCTACCAAACGGGAACTGGATAATACTATTTTCCTTAAAACTTACGAAGAATATGTATTTGATGAAGAGCTATTTAAAGCTAAAGATATAGTAGAAAAAAAACTTGACAGAGCCGGATTCAGGAGAGATAATTTCTCAATAGGTTTCTATACTGAGTATAAGAAAAAAATTAATAGTGAAATTAAGAACCAAAAAATAAAATATCAGAAATTATTTTCAAAGGAAAGGTATTATAAAAAAGCCTTTAACAGTAATATAAAAAAAGGAACAATTGAAGCATATAATAAGGCAAAACGGATGACTGAGCTTGCATTAAAATATGCAACCGAAAAAAATCTTACTGAGTCGGCAGAATTTTTGAAAAATTATTTGGATTATGCAGAGACAAAAATTTTTGATTATTATTCAAAATATGATCTGGCAAAATTAACAAATAGCGAAAAAAACTATGAGAAAGTATTCCTTCCAATGATTTCGAGTGATAGTTTAAAGACAATCAAAGAAGCAGCTACACTTGTAGACCATTGTTATCATTATGCTAATAGCACAAATTGTTTTTTAACACCAGACTATTTTAATATTCAAAAAAATGCTGTATCCGCAGCAATAACCGACTTTTATGAAAAATATGGTAACACTGATTTTGGGGACATTAAAGACCAGTCAATAATTGCAAGGTTAGATACTTTAAATAAAAAAGGAGTTTATAAATGGCATAATTATATCGTTGTCATTAATGAAATAGATCCGGAATTCTCATGGTACAGCATAAAAAAGGGTGAGGTAATTATCCATGCTGATAAAACACTTAGTAAATATATTAAAACTAATAAACTTGCCAGGATCAAAAAAGGATTGAAACTCGGAAAAACATATGTTATACCTTATAAATCAAGTACAGATAACTCAGAATTCTATTATAACACAGATGAAAAAAAATGGCAGTATATTGTATGCTATACTAAAATTATGAATAATTCCTTTATTAAGGAAATTAGCAAATATATGCCCCCTTTACTTTTTGCTGAAGAGGAGATCAATTAACCATGTCTTTCTGTAATTTATATTCCCCTTAAAAAACACTTCCAGGCTTATTTAGTTAGGGCAATATTCACTTTTCGGATTTAAATGTATTATAGCTGTAACAAACTTCCTGCTTAATCGTCTTTTATTTATAAGACAACCTAAATATTTACTCATGAAAAAAAGAAATATAGGATCAATTATTACTCTGTTAGTAACTGCAATGTTCCTAACCGGTTTTACTGCACCTGATAAGCAGGCAGACTTCAGAAAGATAATGAAGAAATACAGGAGAGAAGAGGGCTTTTTTACATTAAGCATTCCAACTTCAATAATCAAGATTCTTGTTCCCAAAGATGAGACGGAAGCAAAAGAACTCCTTAAAGATATCAAAAAAATAAGGCTTTTAGTTTATGACGAAGGTACAACCAATTCACCAATAGTAATATCATGTAAAAATGATTTGGAAGTACTTTTTAAATACGGAACCTATGTTGATTTGTTAACAATCAATGACGATTCTGAAACCATTAAAATAAGAGCCATACCTGACGGAGACAATTTAAAAGAATTAACGATTTTTGTTTATAATGAGGACCAGCTGGTTGTAGTTAATTTTGTAGGAACAACTGATTTGAACAAAATGATACAATTAGTTAATAATACAAAGAATCTAAAATCAGGCGAGCCTCTTCTTGAACTTTAAAAATTAAAATCTCAATACACTAATAACCCTCTTAGTATCCAGGTATTTTCTAATTATTGACTGTATTTCACGATTATCATTAAATTTATCGATATAGTCATTAACCATTTCATGATCAGTTATCTGAATATCCCTGTCAATATATCCGTAACCTAAATATTTCCCGTTTTCAATTTTAATAACTGAATACTCTTCGAAATTCCTTCCTGTATCAAGGATAACCATATTCGTATTTTCACATGAGAAGGATCGGACAAGCTGAATTGCCCTTTTATTGTATTCTTCAGGAGGCTCTTTGCCTGCACATGCACCATTGCATTCCATAATCTCATATTGAAAACATGGTCCGTTGCTTTCATATAAACCGCATAATTTCTGGCAAAGACGGTATTGTTCAATGAGTTTATTCAAAGTATTTCCTGATTCTCTTTTTGATGAAAATGAATGCAGTGGTATCCTTGTATCAGCATTATTTTTGTCTATACTAAATATCATATAACCTTTTTCATCTTTATGATGATAAAGTCCGTATTGATATAAAGCTCTTCTCTGAGTACGGTTATACAAAGGTTTGTTGATCTTAATTTCGTCAGATTCCTTTAGAAGAGCTATCAATTCGCTTCCTGTTAATTCGTAGCTGATATTTGCAATCTGCTGCCTCATATCAATTGCTTTCCTGGTGCTGTTATTGTTAAGATGAGAAATAATCCTCGATTTAATATTCTTGCTTTTACCAACGTAAATTAGCTCATCTTTTTCATTATAAAAGTAATAAAGGCCGGTTTCTTCAGGAAGGTTTCTTAAAGAATCTATATTTATAGCAGGATGCAGTCCTTTTTTAGATAATCCCTGGTATAAGTCAAGATCTAATCCTGCAGTATGATTCAGATCCATCAATATATCAAATAATTTTGCAGTAGCTAAAGCATCACCAGCTGCACGATGCCTGTCTGTTATTTTTATTCCTAATTCACTGCAAATTGCTCCCAGACTATAGGATCTTAATCCCGGGATTAATTTTCTGCTAAGTTTAACCGTACATAGCTGTTCTCTCTGAAAATTGTAACCAAGACTTCTGAATTCATTGCGAATAAAACTGTAGTCAAAAGTCGAATTATGTGCAATGATAGTCCTGTCTTTAGTTAGTTCAACAATATCCCTTGCTATTTCATAAAACTTAGGTGCACTGGCAACCATTTCATTTGTAATACCTGTTAATGCTATTATATTATAAGGAATATTCTTTTCAGGATTTATAAGTGTGACAAATTCATTCGTAATTTTCTGTCCGTCATGTATGTATATAGCTATCTCGGTAATTTTTTCCTTTACCGGACTACCACCTGTTGTTTCTATATCAACAATAGCATACATAAAATTGTAAAAGTAAAAATTTAGTGAGATAATATATTTATAAATAGTAATAGTACTATTAACAAATTTAATAGAAACAGTATATATAAATACTTATATTTATTAATTTCGGTTTTTAATGTATTCTTTATTTTTTAATATCTGATTAATAACAAAATGAAATTAAATGTTCTATTTTCTGTAATATGTATTATAATTTTTATTACGGCTTCCTGTTCCAAAGAGGAAGGTGTTGGTGGAAATGCAACTATCAGAGGGAAAGTCGTCATTCATGATTATAATGATGATTTTTCCATACTATTGTCTCAACACGATGGAGCAGAAGAAGATGTATACATAATTTATGGCGATGAAAAGACCTATGGCGATGAGATAGAAACAAACTATGATGGCGTGTTTGAGTTTAAATACCTTCTCCCGGGCAATTACAATGTCTTTATTTATTCTGAAGATAGTTCAAACATAATGTATGACAAAGTAGTAGCAAAAGATGCAAAGATTTCTAAAAAGGATGATCTTGTAGATATCGGCACTTTTGTTAAAATCAATACTTTGGATTATGACGATGGAAATTCATCGATAACAGGAAGAATTTATGAAGTAAATTACAATCCTAATACTATATGTACACTTTTCCCACAAGCAGATACAGCTCTTGCACAGGAAGAAGATGTTTACATTGTTTATGGTAATCACGGGTACTTTGATGAAAGGATAAGAACTCACTATGACGGAACATTTACATTCATCAATCTTATTAAGGGCATATATGAAATCTTTGTTTATTCTGAAGACTTATCCGGCGCTACTGAAAAGATACCCATTAAACAGCAGGTGGAGATTAGTGAAGAAAACCAGCATATAGTTCTTCCTGATATATATATTAATAATTTATAATAATGGTAAAAATAATAACGCTGCTTATCATAGCATGGGCTATATCAAATAATCTATATTCTCAAAGCAGAAAAAAGGTGGTAAATTTAGGTATAAAGTCTGTTACTGTAGTCAGGGAAGACTATGTTGACAGTAATGGTAAAGAAACTTTAAGAAGCACAACAATATTCGATAAAAATGGCAATACTATTGAAGAAAAGGATTATGACAAAGCAGGAAAGCTGCAGGGAAGAATTACTTATGAATTTAATCAGGATAATGACAAAATAAAGGAAACTCATTTTCTGCCGAATAATAAAGTTGAGGAATCATTTACATATAAGTATGAGAATGGATTAATAGTAGAGCGCAGTAAGTTCGATGGAAAAAACAATCTTATATCAAAGAGAAAGTATGTTTATGAGTTTGTAGATGAATAGACGAGTCACGAGCTACGAGTAGCGAGAAGCATATACACTACATTACAATACCCTCGGATCTGGTTACGTTAGTAACGCCTTTTACTTTAGATAACCTGGATAGTAATGATTCAAGATGACTTAAATCCCTGACTGTTATTTTTAGTATTCCCTTAAACATACCGTCTTCTGAATCCATGGATATTGCACGAAGATTTACCTTTAGGTCCTTGGTAATGGCATTTGAAATACTATCCAGAATGTTTGGTTCATCTTCGGCATCAATTTTAATTTCAACCGGAAATACTGTTTCTTTCTCAGTTCTTGCCCATTTTGCCTTAAGTATCCTGTAATTATATTTCGATATTAACTGTGCAGCGTTCGGACAATTAGTTCTGTGAATTTTTGTACCCTCACCTACCTTAACAAATCCAAATATTTCATCACCAAAAATCGGATTACAGCATTTTGCCAGTTTATAATCCACATTCCCCAATTTATCATCTATAATAAGGAAATCAGCAAAAATTTCACTCTCTGTTTTAACTTCCGGCGTCCTTAAATAATCAGCAAGCGTCGTAATTTCTTCAGTTGGTTTCTGCTCTCCTGACAGGAAGTCTTTTATTTCTATCAAATCAATTTTTTGAATGGATACCTGGTAATATAAGTCCTGGGAAGTTTTGAGGTTGTACCTCCTTAAAAGCTTTCTGATATTACCATCAACAAATGGAATTTTCCAGTTTTTAAATCTTCTCTTTAATACCTCTTTACCATTCTCTGCTTCCTTAAATTTTTCTTCATTTAGTTTTTGCCGTATTTTGGACTTGGCCTTTGATGTAACAACAAAGTTCAGCCAATCAAGCTTCGGAGATTGGTTTTTAGAGGTAATGACCTCAACTTTTTCACCGTTTTGCAGTTTATAACGAATCGGCACGGTTCTGGCGTCAACTTTGGCTCCTATACAGGTCTCCCCCACCTCTGTGTGAACATCGTAGGCAAAATCAAGTACCGTTGCTCCGGCAGGATATTTCCGTAATTCTCCTTTAGGTGTGAAAACAAAAATCTCCTTTGAGTATAAACTTAATTTGAAATCGTCAATAAACTCAACGGCATCAGGCTCAGGTGTTTCAAGAATCTCTCTTATTTTCATTAGCCATTCTTCCAATAATTTCTCACTTTCAAGGCCTTTATATTTCCAGTGAGAAGCAAATCCTTTCTCGGCAATTTCATTCATACGGCTGGTCCTTATTTGTACCTCTACCCATCTGCCTTCTGGTCCAATTACAGTTGTATGAAGTGATTCATATCCGTTTGTTTTGGGTACTGAAATCCAGTCGCGCAATCTTTGCGGATTAGGCTGATATATATCTGTGACAGTAGAAAATACCTGCCAGCAATCCGCTTTCTCAGATTTTAATTCGCTATTAATTATTATCCTGATAGCAAACAAATCATATATATCTTCGAATCCAAGTTTCTTACGTTGCATTTTATTCCAGATAGAATGAATAGATTTCGGCCTGCCTTTAATATCAAAATCGAATCCCTGTTTTCTAAGAGACAAACTCACCGGCTTAATAAAATCATGTATAAACTGCTGTCTCGCCTTCATTGTTTCCGCGAGTTTCCGGGCTATAGAATCATAGGTTTTCCTATCAGTATATTTCAGGGACAGGTCCTCCATTTCTGACTTAATAAGATATAATCCTAAACGATGTGCTAATGGAGCATATAAATAAGAAGACTCGGAAGCAATTTTAATTTGATGTTCAACGGGAAGCTTTTTCATCAACCTCATTACCTGTAACTGTTCTGCAAGTCTAATAAGAATTACCCTTACATCTTTTGCCAGGTTAAGCAATAACTTCCTGAAATTTTCTGCCTGCGAATACTCTGTTGCAGTGCCAATATCAGAAATCTTCTCCAAACCCTGAGTTATGGTTGCAATGTCATCACCATACTCTTTCAGTATATATTCGTAAGACAATTTACCCTGTTGAATTATTTTACCTAAAAAAATACTAACAACTGAAATAGCACCCAAACCAATTTCATTTACCGCAATTAAGGCCGTATCAAGTACGTTTGTTACCTTTAAATCCCCTGAAACATCCTTTTCATCTTTTAAATTAGTTGTTAAAAGATTGAAAGCATTATCAATGATTTTCCTATCAATGGAATCTTTAGGAATACTTATTCCCTTTAATAAAAGATTGTGCTTATATGAAATATCTTCTCCGGTATTTAAAGAAAGCTCATTTGACATAAGAACAGCTAATTAATATAAGAGAAAACATTTAAGTTCCCGGAATGTTGTAAAGTTAATTATAATTCACAGGAATTAATATGTGCGGATTTACGATTGACGATTTACGAATTGCGATTGACGATTTACGATTGACGATTTACGAATTGCGATTGACGATTTGCGATTTACGATTTACGAATTGCGATTTACGATTTACGATTGACGATTTGCGAATTGCGATTGACGATTGACGATT
>CBFCXR010000110.1:0-8482 GCA_965602045.1 uncultured Bacteroidales bacterium
CGCTCAGTATCATATCCTGGCACGGCAGTATACAAAATGAACCAATTCTTCATTGTAGTATATACTCTTATTTTGTTAAGTCTAATTTTTTGTGTTAAGCTATTTGGAAGGGTATATGCCAGTGTAAGGTCGCGAATTTTAACAAATGATCCGTCTACATATCTTAATGGTTCATTTTCTTTCGCCCATGTTCCTCCGGCATCAGGCCGGGGAAAATCGTTGGTTGGGTTTTCAGGGGTCCAGTAATCAACCACTACTCCTGCTGAACCTCCGGTATAATATCTGCTACCGATAGACCAATTGTACCCGGTAAAACTAATCATTTGACCAATACGGGCATATATAAAGGAGCTTAGTTCAATGCCTTTGTAACTGAAGGTATTTTTAATACCACCTGACCATTTAGGACTTTTTTGACCAATAATTAATTTATCACTTGGTGTTATTTTACCATCTTTATTTAAGTCTTCAAGTTTTATATCTCCAGGCCTGAAACCAATAAATGAAGCCAACAATGAATCTGACGTTTGCCATATTCCTATCTTATTCCACGAATAGAATACATCAATTGGATGACCTACAGCCCAAACTTCTGCGTCTTTTCTATCCTGCTCATTAATAATACGGTCAGCTTCGACTAATTTTACAATTTTGTTCTTATTAACGAAAAAGGTAAGATCGGTTGACCATGTAAATCCCGAGGCTGTGTTAACGTTAACACTTCCAACTGAGAGTTCGATACCTTTGTTTTCCGAATCTCCAATATTTTCAGTTAAACCTGCGTAGCCGGTTGTTCTTGGCAATGTACGATACAACAATAGATCGGAGGTTTTTTGTTGGTATGCATCAAAATAAAAATTCAGTCGGTTCCTAAAGAAACTCATATCAAAACCCAGGTTAATAGTGGCAGTGGTTTCCCAACCTAAATCGTAATTACTGATTGTTCTTGGCCAATATCCTGCTGCAAGATTGTCATCCCAGGAGTAGTTGGAGCGTCCAAAACGACCCTGGGTTTGATAAGGTTCAACAGCACTATTTCCGGAAGTTCCATAACTAACTCTTAGCTTTAAATCAGATATTACATCCACGTTTTCCATAAAACTTTCCTGCTTAACTCTCCATGCGAAAGAACCTGATGGAAACGTTGCCCACTTATTACCAGGAGCCAGTCTTGACGAACCATCAGCACGAAGCGTAAACTGGAAAATATAACGATCCATAAACTTATAATGCAAACGTCCGAAATAAGAAATAATTTTTTCATTTTTGAATTGACTATATGTAGTAATATCATTTTGCGCTTCATACATACTATACCATAAAAATGTATTGATCGGGAAATTTGTTCCTTCGCTGGAATAGTATTCTACAGTTGACCAACCAACAGTATTTCCTAAAACAAATTGAAAGCTATGCATGCCAAGTTCCTTATTATAGGAAAGCAGGTTTTCCAGCAATAAGTTGGTGTAATCTTGCTGTTCGGTAGATGCATAATTGGAACCTCTGGCACTTCCAACTCTTTCAGTGGTAAAGTAATCAGCCCACATACCTTCAAAACGATCTTTCATATCAGCACTCATGGTTGTTTTAAAATTCAGGCCCTCGGTAATCTTAAAGTTTAAATAGGCAGAGTAAAAAAACCTTTTTGTAATTCTTTCGTTTTTCCAAACTCCTGGCCCTTCGTCTATCATTGGGTTAATAATAGTGCCATCACCAAACGGATATGGATTTATGGAGCCATCTTCAAGATATGGTTCTCCAACAGGAACAACTCCGTTTGCCCTGCCTAAAGGATCATTACGCAAATCCTGATCGGTATATGTATAATTAGCAAAAGCACCAAGGCTGGCCCAATCACATATTTCATGATCTATATTCAGCCTCGCTCCATACCGTTTAAATCCGTCCATTTTTATTATTCCTTTTTCATCGCTTAAAGAGGTTGAAAGTAAGTATTTAGTTTTCTTATTTCCACCAGAAATTGATATTTGATAATTTTGTAACATTCCATCGTGGATCAACATATCCGTCCATTTCACGTCATGATTGCCATCAAATAAATAAAAGGGAATTAGCACTGTCTCATCATCTGCTTCTGATTCCCAATTGCCTGATGTTCTATAGGTTTCTCTCTGTTGCTCTTTATATGATTCGCCAAAAAAGAAATCAGGATATTCAGTAGCTCTATTAATTCCCCAAGATGTGTTAAAAGAAATATTTTGCTTATCCCCTCCTTTTTTAGTGGTAATAATAATTACTCCATTTGCACCTCTTGAACCATATATGGCTGTAGAAGATGCATCTTTCAAAACTTCAATAGAAGCAATATCATTTGGATTTATATCCAGATCGTTACTATAATTATTATCATCCGGATTAATATCCAGATTGCCACTACCAGAATTATAAATTACTCCGTCTACTATAATTAAAGGGTCGTTATCAGCCCCAATAGATCTTCTTCCCCTTATCTGGAACTTAAGTGCGGAACCAGCCCGCCCACTTTCACTTGTAATATCAAGCCCTGCAACTTTACCCTGTAAGACTTCAAGAGCATTAGTAGTAGGTATTGCTGTTAAATCTTCATCTCTTACGGATACAATTGAGCCTGTAACATCACTTTTTTTCATAGTCCCATAACCGATAACCACTACTTCCTCCAGGGCTTCAAGGTTTGGTACTAGTTGAATATCCACTACGGTACGACCTCTTAAGGGTACTATCTCATACAGGTAACCGATATAAGAAACCAGTAGTGTATCGTTTGCATCCGCAACAGTTAAAGAAAATTTTCCTTTAGTATCGGTAACCGTACCTGAAGTTGTACCCTTAATAACCACGTTCACTCCCAGCAATATTTCACCGGTATTTGCGTCCTTTACCATTCCGGTAACTTGGCTCTGCTGGTATTCCATCTTGGTAAGTACTATCAGGTTGTCTTCCAAAATCTGAACTTTAACTTCATTATCGTTAAAGACCTGGGCTAATACATCATCGATATCGGCATTGTTGGCATCAACGCTAACGGTGCGCGTTACATCGATTTGCTCATTCTGATAAAAGAATTTAAATTCGGTATTTTGCTCTATTGTGTTAAGGACTTCGAAAACTGTTGCATCCTTCACTGATAGAGAAAAATTCTCTGACTGAGAATGAATATTGGCAGTAGCATTCAGGACACTGATGAAGGTAAATAAAATAAAAAATTTCATAATAAATATGAATTTTATCAGATCCCGATTTAATGATACGTCATAGGGCTTCAGTAAAGATAAGATATTCATAATTTTAATTCTGTATTAGTTAATATAATAATTCCGTTTTTTCGGTAATAATTTAATTAATCCACTTAATACCGGGGGATGTGCCAGCATTCTCCGGTTCATTTATACTGATTCAGTAACAGAGATGAGGAGTTAAAAGATGCTTCAGAAGTCAATACAATATATTGGATTTTCTGTTGAAGCTCCACATTTCTGAAAATTACTGATCTACGTTGGTGTTCTTTTCATAGTTATCAGATTGTTAAAGTTAATAAATATTTGTTAGGTTAATATACTTCATCTTATTTTTCTGTTTGCCAGATCTCAATAATATCGTGGTTAATCTCATAGCGGAAAGGCACGGTTAGCTTAAAGGCCTCTATTGCATCAACAATATTCTCATTCTGCAGAGTTCCGGTGTAATGGTAAGTTTTAAGTTCCTCGCTATTTATATTTATTTTTACATTATACCACCTTTCCAATATATCACAGAGCTTTTCAAACTTTTCGTTGCGGAAAACTAGTTTTCCATCCTTCCAGGATGTATATTGCTCACTGTCAGTAATTTTTGAAAGAATCATTTGCTCCTTTCTTGGTTGAGATGCAATTGTTGGATCAGTTTCATCAGGTATCTTAGAGATGAGTTCAGTTTGAATTATTTTACCTTCCTTTTTAATAAATGTAGCCCTTTCATTGTGCTTTAGGTAAACAACATTTTTTGTATGTGGATTTTCTTTGCTTTTAGTAATAGCAACACTTCCTTCTAATAAAGTAGTTTCAATAGTACCCTCGTCGGGATATGATTTGACATTAAATATGGTACCTAATGCTTTAATGTATAAGTCGGAAGTTTTTACAATAAAAGGTTTGTCAGTATTTTTAGCAACATCAAAATATCCTTCGCCGGTAAGTTTGACTTCTCTGTTTTTCTTCTTAAATGTTTGCGGATATTCTAATGTACTGCCCGAATTCAACCAAATTGATGTTCCATCTGCTAACAAAACTTGTGCTTTTGACCCATTGGGCGCAGAAATTTTATTCAGTGTTATATCTGATGTATTTTCGATTGTACTGATTGCATAATAACTGCCTATACCAATTGAAATTGGCAAAATAATACTTGCAGCAATTCGAAGAAATACTTTTAAATAACTGTTTGATTTCAGTTTATTAGTATTTGCCTTTTCTGTATCTATTTTTTTCAGTAATCTTTCTAAACTGCTATTTGCATTTACCCCATAAATTTCATACGATTGGAAGGTACTCCAATCTTTAGAAATAAAATTTTTGAATTCCCTTTCATTTTCCGGCGATTTTATCCAAGTGATAAATTCATCCAGTTCAGCTTTATTATAACTATTATTTAGATACTTCTGGAGTAAGAGATTATATCTTTCCACAAAAAAATTTATTACTAATACGAATTGAATGGTGAGATGTACTAGTGCTATTTAAGAAAACTGATAAAAAAAAGAAATGTTAAGACCGTTTCCTGGTGTAAAACATGTCGCAAAAATTTTAAGGCCTCCTGTAGCTGATTTTTAACTGTATTTTCTGAAATTCCCAGAAAATCAGCAATTTCTCTGCGGTTAAGCCCGAATTTTTTGCTTAGTAAAAAAACAATTTTTCTTTTTTCCGGTAGCTTATTAATAACAGACTCTACCTGTATACTGGCAACATTGTCTCCCTCGTTTTCTTCTTTCAGAGTGTTTGGAAATTCAAGGTAGTGCTGAATATAATTATTAAACAGCGTTTGTCTTTGCTGCTTTCGAAAGTGATCGATTATTTTATTTTTCGCAATTGTAAAGAGAAAACTGCTTAAAGAAAAATTTATATTAATCTTTTGCCGATTTTCCCAGAGTTGAATAAATACTTCTTGTGTTAAATCTTCTGCAGCTTCAGTTACCTTAAGATAGCGCAGGGAAAATGCAAATATTTTAGGCTGGTAGGTTTTATATAAACTCCTAAACGACTCTATATCACCCTTTTTTATGGCTGATAACAACAAACTTTTTCTATTTGAAGAAAATGAGTCCATAATTAACAGAAAATATTGTCAATAATAAGGAATTTTAGCGAATTATTGAACTTATATTTTAAAACAATTATATTTATTATGTTTTTTGATTTGACTTTTTAAATTATCTGGGTTTCTGTTAATTAATAAATAATATCAACCAACGAATTAGGATTGACTTAAATATTTAATTATGTGGTATTTGAAAAAACGTTACTCAGAATAAACCGAGACATAAATGTCAAACAAAATCATCAGAGACCAATTTAATAAACAGGCGGAGAAATTTGCTAATTGGTCGATTGGAAAGAATATCGAATATCTAAACGGATATTATAACTTCTGTGATATTCAATCATCCGATAAACTCCTGAATGTTGCTTGTGGACCAGGAGAATTTACAATATTTATCGCTAAAAGGATTTTAGAAACTAGAGGGGTTGATATTTCGGATCGCGAAATAGAGATAGCAAATAGTCTGATCAAAGAATTCGGACTTTCAAATATAGGATTTGATTGTTCTGATGTTGAAAAACTTCCTTATAAGGACAATACTTTACATTTTAAACGACATGTATATATGATAATAGAGAAAATAGCACCGGATTTTGAAATGAATGATATTAACGAAAATATAGTAAAATTGTCCGACTTATATTCAAAATCAAACTATTTATTATTAGATTTTTGGGCATCACATTGTGGACCTTGTCGCAAGGAAAATGCAAATATTTGTAAGGCTTATGAAATGTTTTGCAATAAAGGATTTGATGTTTTGGGCGTTTCGACAGATACAAAAAAAGAATTATGGCTGACTGCAATAGAAAAAGATGGATTGATTTGGACTAATGTAAGCTCATTAAAGAAATGGGGAGATAATGAAACAGTCAAAACTTATGCTTTAAGGCAGGTATCTCAAAATTTCCTTGTTGACAATAGTGGAAAGATTATAGCTAAAGACTTGCGAGGTGATGAATTAATAACAAAACTTGATGAATTATTGAATTTAAAAAGAGCTAAAAATAAGTAATCTGGAATACAATGACTATAAATTGAAGATTGACAAATTTGGATTTCGCAGAATATTTATTCTTCAGAAAATTGATAAAAATGGTATCTCTGAAACCTCAGAGATTAACATAAGTTTACTTGGGCAAAATACCTAATCCATAAAACTCATATAATATGAAAACGAAAATCCTGATATTCAGCTTATTCTTAGTTTCTTTGGTTTTAAAAAGTAATGATAACCAAATTGATTCTATAGAGATTACATATATAGCTAACTGTGGATTTTTAATAGAGATGGATTCTAAAAAGATCATAATAGACGGCTTATTTACAGAAGGATTTAACCATTATACTACCCCGGATTCGGCAACACAGATATTATTAACTTCCGGTTCAAATCCGTTTGATAATATTGATTTCGTATTTGTAACACACTATCATGCTGATCATTTTAATTCCAATGTTCTTATTGAATGTATGCTGAGTAATCCTGCATGTAAATTAATTTGTCCAGCCCAGGTTGCAGAAGAACTAAAAAAAAATCCGCAGGCTTATAAAATACTAAAACCAAGAATAATAGAGTGCACACCAGATACATTCAATTCTCAAAAAATTGAGATTGGAGAAATTGAAATTATAGCTTGCAGATTAAAACATGGACATGAGAGACACAAAAATGTTCAGAATATTGGTTATCTAATTACCAGCAATAATAAGTCTGTCTTTCATACAGGTGATGCAGATCCAAATAAAGTGTATAAATACACAGGAGCTAATTTAGCAGATAAAAACATAGATGTTGCATTAATTAATGATGGATTTGGACATATGAAAAATGCAGAAATAACAAGAAGATTTTTAAATGCGAACTACAACATTACAATGCACCTACCTATGGAAATTGCCAGGATATGGATGGAGCCATTAAAAGACAAGCCTGAACTATTTTCCAATCCATATGTATTTACTAAACTTCGGGAGAAAAAGGTATTTTATATCAATACTAAACAAGCTGTATAATTTATGCCTTATGTCACTTGTCTATGCCGAGGCTCCGGCAGATAAACTGTTTGAAAAGTTATTATTATTACTTAACTTGTACTTGATTATAAATGTTATAGCAAATTGATAATGCTGGTGCGACAATATACTCCAAATATTTAACAACATGAGAATTAAATTTTTATTAGTGTTATTTTTTGGAGTAATAAGTACATTACTTGCTCAGATACCTGAACCGTTTGGAGAACTGAAATTCCATGATACTTTATCGCTTGAACCACTTCATGAGTGGATTGAAATTCCGGATTCAAACAATAATATCTGGCAAATTGGCAAACCACAAAAAACCATTTTTAATTCTGCATATCAAAATCACCATGCGCTGGTAACAGATACCTTAAATCCATATACTGACTCTATTGATAATTGTTTTATTATTTCAATCCCTTTTGGGGAAAACTTTTATGGTGAAGGGATTCTGTCATTTTATCATCAATTTGATACAGACTCATTTAAAGACGGATGTGTGATTGAAACATCCGATGATAACGGATTGACATGGACAAACATAATATTCGATAATAGCTATATTTCACAATACTATGAGGGTTTATACGAGGATTGGGATACAATCACAGGTGGAATTCCTGCTTATTCCGGTTTTTCAAACGGTTGGCGAAAAGTTGAATTATACTGGTGGTGGTTTGCTGTTACTAAAAAAAGCAGTTCAGAATGGGGTACAAATAAAGTTAAATTCAGATTTATTTCGGATTCCATAAATAATAACAAAGATGGTTGGATAATTGATAATATAGAATTTAAGGGATATGATGTATTTGGAAATATAAATAATAATCCGGTTAAGGACAAAATTCTAATCAGACAAAATCCGACTATTGATAATATAATTCTGGAGGTACTTGATAATTCTCTGATAAATTCCAAAGTAAAGCTATACGACGTTACAGGTAAATTGGTAAAAATTGATGAAATTGATAATGTTATAAAAATTATTGATCTCAAAGAATTTCAGAGTGGAATTTATATTTTAAAATTGTTATCAGAAGATAATATAAGGCTATGTCATAAAATTTTTAAAAAATAACTGGTGCTAATAAATAGAACTATGAGCGATCTGCAAGACCCAGCGATGAGTGCATGTTGAACTACATCCCGGCGAACTGGTATT
>CBFCXR010000111.1:0-8356 GCA_965602045.1 uncultured Bacteroidales bacterium
AATAAAAAAGGGACAGCCCCCTTGTTAAAAAAGGGGACAGCCCCCTTGTTAGCCCCCTTGTTTCTTCAGAAATATGGGGGCTGTCCCTTTCTTATTACAACCCGAATCGGAAAGATAATTTAATCAGAAAGATATCATAGGGGTAAATCTTAAACAGTTCTTTTACGTCGTTCAGGAAAGAAAAATTGCCTTCGGTTCTGCTGTCATATCTGTTCTCACTCCAGACCAGATATAATGTTGATCCTGGCAAATATTCCCACCGGAGAACCAGGTTAGAATTGAAGTCAAATCTATTAAAGTTGGGATTTTCAAATGAATAATCAATCGTCCCGTCGGTATCTTCGTCAATTTCGTAGATATTATTATCGCTGTCAAATGTTATTTGATCTTCCGTGTATTGTATATATCGCTCGTTAATATTATCAGCTTTAGAGTCATTTATATATTTAAAGTCGCCATATTTGGCAGCCGATATAAAAGGCATAACATAATATTGAATGGTAAAGTCAGGGGTAAGGTTATAATTTATTCTTACAGTCATACTTGTTTGAGTCTGATCAATATCTCCCCGAACATATCTTTGGCTGTCCAGGTAATCAATATTTTCTACATAGTCAATTTTATTTTTATTTTTCATATAAGTGGGGTCCAATGAGATACTTAAAGCATCTGATACCCGTACATTAATGCCAAAATTATAGTATTCATTAATTGCTGTTTTATGATCAAGTATGTTTGTAGAATAGTTAAAAGAGAACATAATTTTTTTTCGGTGATCAGTATTTATATATGCAAATAGGTCTGTATTACCGTCATTTAACAGAGAGGGCCCTCCTCTGAGTGTTTCTGTTGAAATTTTTTTGCCTTCTCTTGAAATCCCGCTTCCTAAGTTCCAGAAATTTTTAAAAGTACAATAAGCTTGAAAATATGTACCTAAATACCTGTATTCCGGACCGAATGTAAATCCTGACCACTGGTTAAAATTTAACTGAATATTTCTGAAGATGAACACAGGTTCGTGCTGATTGAAGCCAACCCATGCAACCTGTTGTATCTCATCATTGCTGCGGACATAGCCTATGTCATTTACATTAAATCCAGGGGATCTCCAGGTAAGCCAGAGAGTATACATAAATTTGCCATTGCCGGCTTTTCCTATTTGCAAATTTCCGGATATACCGTTTATATATTTTAAAGTTGAATCGGCTTTCAAATGTTTTGCATCTTCGCGCTGGAAGTAATGTGGTGAGGAAGTTTGAGTTTCATAGATGGCCTTTTCATTTCCGTTAACATTACTGAATGCCGTTGAAAAGTTAAAGTAATAAGTTTTATCCTTCCATTGATGATTGAAATCGATACCTCCGGTATAAACTGAACGATGCATGGTGTTTGCAAGTTCAAGTTCAGACAGGTTACGGTTTGTGGCAGTAAACATAGCCCCAATTCTTGTATTTGAATTATTCATATTTTTTTGAAGGCTGGTTGCAAAATAATTTGTAAACGGTTCTATTTCTTCTTTTCTTCTGGCCCCTTCCAGGTCTATCTTGGCCAATTCTTTTGAGGTAATGCTTTCCAAGACACCAATAGACCAGCCTTTACGTGTTTTTCCCGTTAGCTTAAATGCTCCTAAAATAGTAGTATTATTTGGTGATTTCATGTACTCATTATCTTCCAGATCGATCGACCGGCCGGGAGTTCTGCCAATTCTCCTTGAATAAAATAAATTGTCGTTGGATAGATTTCCGCCTCCGTTTGCTAATCTAAAGTTGAAGATATTACTGCCTTCAATAAAAAAAGGACGGTTTTCATTAAACTTTGTTTCAAATGTTGTAAGGTTCACCTCCGAAGGATCAGCTTCAACCTGTCCGAAATCAGGATTAACAGTAAAATCAAGAGTTAAGTCGTTTGTAACACCAATTTTGCCATCTACTCCAACTGTACCTAAAAAGTCTTTTCCATCAGCAAATGGGTTGTCCTCTTCTTTTTCATAATGTTCATAACGGCCTACAGCATAAGGAACGATATCTTTCTGTTTCTGCGGTGTAATATCTTTAATGCCGTATAAATCGCCGAAATGATGTACCCAGCCGGTTGCTTTTGGGGAAACAAACTGCCAGCTAGACCTCTCTTCTTTTCTATAATATCTTCTGTTTACCTGTAAACCCCATATATATTCATTTTGTTTTCCAAACCGTAACTGTGTTAAAGGAATACGCATTTCAGCAGTCCATCCTTCAGCATCAATATTTGTTTTAACATACCATATAGGATCCCAGCTTGAATCCCAGTTGTCATCGTTTGTTATTATTTCGTCTCCCTTAACGCCTGATGCACTTACTGTGAATGAAAAGGCTGTGCGCAAATCATGGTAGCTGTCAATGTTCACTTCTATCCAGTCACCTTCAAACCCGTCACGGCGTGACATACGTTTTACTATACTATCAGGTGCCGTATCAAAGCAACGAAGGGCAACGTATAAATTATCATCATCATAAATAATTTTAAATTGAGTTTTTTGAGATGGAGGTTTGTTTTCATATGGCATTCTTTGAGTGAAATCCCCGCTCCATTCAACAATGTTCCAGGCACTTTCATTAAAAATACCATCAATCCTTGGCGGATCAGAAATTATTCTTGATGTGTTGTAAGAACGTTTTTGAGCAACTACTGCACTATTGAGGAAGGTAATTAACAGAAAAGATATCAGAAGCAGTTTTGACATTAATACATAGTTATGCTTATTGATTGCAAGTATAACTAAATATAGCGGCATAAAATTGTTAAAAATTCCTAAAAAATTTATTATTGAAGAAATTTATGGCTATTTAATTCTTTTGGTGTAATGCCAAAAAATAAGAGCCTGTCCGGCTGGAGGACAAAGAAATAAAAAAAAAGGAGGATTTGTTTCGAAATCCTCCTTAATAAATTTATATTATCCAATAACTAAAAATTGGAAAAAATATCTTTTTGAGATCCTGATCGTGACGAATAATTAATCTTAAGCGCACTTGCCTTCTTAAGTTCTTCTTTCACATCAGTAACAATACCCATTTCAACGTCCCTGTCACATTTTAATGAAACAGTCATTTTGTTTCTGTCAGCTTCCGTCATTTTTTCTCTTTCACTGGAAACGAATTCCCTGATTTTTTCCTTAGTTGCGAATGCGTCATTTAATTGTATCCTTGGTGCTGAACCATAAACTTCGGTTTGCGTCGGTTTACCGATATTAATATAACTAACTAATGATTTCTTTTCAAGTTTTTTAATTTCAGTCGCAATAGGAGGGATTATTCTTACCTTAAGGGTTGTTTCCCTTACAACAGTTGTTACCATAAAAAAGAACAACAGCATAAATACTATATCAGGTAAAGATGCGGTAGAGATTCCAGGCATCTTGCCTTTTCCTTTTCTTCCAAATTTTGACATAATTATGGTCCTCCAATATTTCTTGGTACAGCTTCTGAGACTTTTAAAGAATAGATATCTTCAATTGCTTCTTTTCGTTTATCAATGTCTTTCATATCCTTATAATTTACTCCGAACTTTCTCATAGCAAGTTCATCTCTCAACTCGTTATACGCCGCTGTGAGTTCATTTTGTACCGCTATATAAGTCCCATATGAGGTACCCCGGTCATTTTGAAGTGATATCACATGATACTTTGTTACGGGAACAATACCGAAGTATGGGATTTCAGTATCTACTCTTTCAGGTAAATTACTTTTAGCTGCGGGATTTTCTATAAACTCTTTAGCAGCAACCCGCAAATTCCTTATATCCATCAATTCGTTTTCAACGAGAAGCTGGTTGTCCTTATTAACCAGCACAACAAAAATATTCCTGTCTTTAATTTCCTTTTCTTCCTTTTGTTCTTCTTCAGGCATAGGTGGTAGTTTTCTGAATATCCCTGAATCAGTATCCATAGTTGTAGCCACAAGGAAGAAAATAAGAAGCTGAAATGCTATATCAGCCATAGAGCCGGCATTAACTTCTTGTAACTCTCTTTTAGCCATTGTTTAATAATTTATTTTAAATAAAATTTTCAATTCAAAAATTATACCATCTATTCTTTATCTGAAATAGGTTATAATCTCTGAGAAAATAATTCCCACGAAAGCCAGGCCCCCAAGAATATAGGTTGCCTTTAGCCCGGCACCTACTCTTTTTAGAGTGGCAGCTGATGTTTCCACACTTATTATATCTATCGGTTTACTTGATGCCAGCAAATATGCTATACCAAGTATACCAATAAATACCAGTATCATAATCAATACATTTTTGAAATTAGCCGGATGTTGAATTATATTGACAATAGGAAATACCAATGCAGATATTAAAGCTATTGCAACAAATATATACGCTAATACTAAAGCTGTTTGCGTAATTAATGGTTCCTCAGAAAGTGTTCCTTCAGTTCCCGGTACCTTTTTCCCAAAATAAAACAATAAGGCAACAATTACCGAAACAGACATCAATATATATAATAATATCGTCAGTATTCTTGATAATTTATTTGACATAATATGTTATTTTTTCAGGTTATATTTTATCAGCAGGTCAATTAATGAAATAGAAGCATCTTCCATATTATTCACGATACTATCAATTTTTGTTATCAGGTAGTTATAAGCAAACTGCAGTATAACTGCAACTACCAGACCTGTGGCTGTAGTAATAAGTGCAACCCCAATAGGTCTTGCAACAATTGATGCATTAACGTCACTATGACGTTGAATTTCATCAAATGCCATAATCATACCAATAACAGTACCCATGAATCCTAACATAGGAGCAATTGAAATAAATAAAGAAATCCAGCTCAGGTTTTTTTCAAGTAAACCTGTTTGTACACTGCCGTAAGAAATGATTGATTTTTCAACTACATCGATACCATGATCAATTCTGTCCAGTCCTTGATAGAAAATGCTGGCTACCGGGCCCCTTGTGTTGCGGCATACTTCTTTTGCTGCCTCTACTCCTCCTGATTCCAAAGCTTCTTCTATTGCTGCTAACAATTTTTCAGTATTTGTAGTCGCCAGATTTAAATAAATAATTCTTTCTATCGCCAAAGCAAGTCCAAAAATCAAACATAGAAGAATAACCCCCATAAAACTTGCGCCACCTTCAATAAACTTAGCTTTAATTTGTTGATGCAGCGTTATTCTTTCTTCCGGTTCCATCATGGAAATTACATCCTCCTGCTCCGCGATTTCCTCAACCTCTTCCATAACTAATGTGTCGTCCTGTAATACTTCTTCGTCAGCTGCTTCTTCTTGCGCAACCGCTGTAAATGATACTCCTAAAATCAGTATCCCGAATACTAACAAAATACCGTAATACTTTTTCATAACTTATTTTAAATTTTAATTATTAATTACTTTTTTATGTCTAATTTATTAATATCCTTGCATTAATAAAAACACATTCATAAAATATTTTAATTTTTTTTAAACTTTTATAAAAATTTTCTTTCTCCACTCTTCACAAGACCCGGGTTAACTGCGCAGCGGAGAGAGCGGGATTCGAACCCGCGTACCGCTTTTGGCGGTAACACGCTCTCCAGGCGTGCGCCTTAGACCACTCGGCCACCTCTCCTCAACATGCCTGAAAATTTTAAGGGCGCAAATTACTAATTTTTTTTTAAATGCAAATTATTATATCATTTTAAATACCAAAAATTTCATGTGCGTTTTGTGAAGTTATTTCAGCCACTTTAATAGGATTTATTTTGTTAATTTCTGCAATCTTTTCTGCAACATAAATAAGGTAACTGCTTTCATTTCTTCGTCCTCTGTTAGGAGCAGGTGCTAAAAAGGGGGAGTCAGTTTCCAGAACAATATGATTAAGTTTAATTTCTTTAACTACTTTATCCAGTCCTGAATTTTTAAAAGTTACTATTCCCCCGATACCAAGCTTGAAACCAAACTCGTTTATTATAAATTCAGCCTGATCAATAGTGCCGGTAAAAGCATGAAAAATACCTCTTATACCCGAATTTTTATACTTTTGCATCGCCGTGAAGATCTCATCAAAGGACTCCCTGGCATGTATTATCACAGGCAAATTAAATTCTTTCGCAAGTTCAATTTGTTTCTTGAAAGCTATTATTTGCTGGTTCTTGAATTTTTTATCCCAGTACAAATCAATACCTGTTTCAGCAATACCATAATATTCTCCTGAGCTAAGTTCATCCTCAACCAGTTTTAAATCATTTTCAAATTTTTCCTCTACTGAAGTAGGGTGCAGTCCAATCATCGGGAAACAGCTTTCCGGATATTTTGATACCAGATTTTTAATTGGTTTTATTGAATCCTTATCAATATTAGGTAAAAACATTTTTGTAATACCCTTATCTATTGCTCTTTCAATAACTTTATCGATATCATTATTAAAAGCCGGCAGATAGAGATGCGTATGAGTATCTGTTAAAAGCATGCGTTAACAATATGATTAATAAAAGCTGTTTTACCCTTTACAATATTAACTATTAATGCAATTTATTATAATCTGTTTAATTATGCTAAAGATTTATATATCTTTCCCGGCAAACATTTTACAAGTCCGTTAAATTCAAGGTTTAGCAATAAAACAGATACCTTACTTACAGGCATCCTGCATTTTAATGCAATCTGGTCAATTGTTAACTCTGAATTTCCTTCAAGCATATTCAGAATCCTGGACTCATCATCTTTAAGTTCAACAAACAACTTTTTCTGCGGAGCATGTGAATTTAAATTGTTGGATTGCCATCCCATAATGTACTCAATATCTTTATAGCTTTCTATCAGGGCAGCCTTATTAGTTTTAATCAGATTAACACAACCCGAAGAAAACTTATCCTTAACTCTGCCGGGAAAAGCAAATACATCCCTGTTATAGGAATTGGCAATATCAGCGGTAATTAATGCTCCTCCCTTCTCCGCGGATTCAACTACAACTACCGCATCTGATAAACCGGCAATAATTCTGTTTCTTTTAACAAAATTAATTGGTTCTGGTAATTCATGGCTAAGAAATTCAGATATTAATGCACCCTGAGTAGTAATTTTTGCAGCAATTTCTTTATGCAATGCAGGATATAAAGTAGCATGGCCGTGACCGAGCACGGCAATTGTTTCAAGATTGTTTTTTAATGCAGCTTTATGTGCATATATGTCAATACCATATGCAAGGCCGCTGACTATTAATACATCATGATTATTAAGTGCTAATCCCTCAACCAGCTTGTTACACATTTCCTTTCCATATTCTGTGGCATTTCTTGTGCC
This sequence comes from uncultured Bacteroidales bacterium, assembly GCA_965602045.1. Taxonomy (GTDB): domain Bacteria; phylum Bacteroidota; class Bacteroidia; order Bacteroidales; family UBA10428. The sequence continues at coordinate 7,269 of CBFCXR010000111.1, forward strand.
AACAATACTTAGGATCTTCTGCTTATTAAAATCAACATCCCCCCTGTAATAAAAAATAATGGGCGCATCAAAACAATGCCTGAGCCTTTCAGGATAATTCTCGTCAAGGTAAAAAAGTGATTTTATATTTTTTTTTACTATAAATTCTACCTCTTTTTCAGCCTTTTCCAATACATTATTTTCTTTTATGTAATGTGCCAATGTGTCTCCTATTCCCGGAATTTTTGATAAATTCCTTCCTTTTTCTTTAAATACTCCTTCAAGACTACCACAGTAAGTAATCAACCTTTTTGTTAATACAGGACCAATTTTGGGAATTAGCCCTATTCCAATCTTATGCTTTAAGTCATTATTATTCATTTATAACAATTAGAGTACCTAACATTAAAAATCAAAGTCAGGTTTTTATATTATGAATAATTTAATGATTAACCTAAAAAAATTGTAATAAAAAGAATGAAAGGAAAGTCAGAATGAAACATGAAGTTATAGAATATATTAACTATCTGTTTGAATGCTTATCTAAAGAATTAATAAGCCTGCTTTTCTCCCTGGAACTTAAGGATGTAATACTTACGGCCGGGTAACTGGCAACCTTATTTTGTAAATGCTGCAGCATTACAATATTCTCTGTTAATCCAAATAGCGATTTGTTCAGCTTGTATCCGTTAAAAGTTGACTTTGGTATTTCAATTGAACTTTTCCTGTTAGTAAAAACACTAAGTGAGAAATACCTGAGCACTAACTTATCTCCCTCGTCGCTATAATAAATATAATAGAAATTACGAATTGTATTAAATATAATGGTCAATATGTAAATTGCAGCAATTAGAATGGCAAACACAGTTTTTTTCATCTTTAATGACTCCTCATTATAAACATTTGTAAAAAGAATCAGTACTATTAACAGCACCACTATTATTGTAGCAAAAAAACTTTTCAGTTTTTTTTTAATTACTGTTCTTTTTATATCAATAGTCATTTTATTTGAATAATTTAATGGAATCAAAATTAGGATAATAAGCTAAAAGTACAAAAAACATACAAAAGGGACAGACACTTTTTATTTAAAAGTGTCTGTCCCTTTT
>CBFCXR010000112.1:0-8224 GCA_965602045.1 uncultured Bacteroidales bacterium
TGTCCTTCCAATATGCCAATCTTAGTAAATTCTATTAATAGGCATCTCATAAACGTTTTATGAATTTAAACCTGCTACGTATTGTAACAATTTTATTTAAAATATGGATTATCCTGTAAATCTAGCATTTATCTGCCATAGCACATCTAAGTCAGGTCTGGTACATTGGGCCATAGTGCTCGTATGAACCAGCCTTTTTTCGATAAATCAACTAATAGTTATACAGACTCTTATACAATCGTGCCGATTAAAATATAAAAGTATACGTATATTTAATATTTATATTCCAGAAGTTGGTTACTGGAGGCAAGGGGTATAATTCCGTTCGATTCGTATTAATACCATGTGAGTAAACTATGTACAAGTCGTTTCCTTCTCTTGGATTGTAACGAAACCGGACATTGGAAACACTTAATTTTTTAATATTACTGTACTGCATGAACGCAGCAAGCGAAAGTTTTGTATTAAGCATGAATAAAGTCTTAAGCCTGAAAAGATAGCTCTCTGCTTTCTGATTTCTATCCGGGATTTCTATTCTATCGTACTGATATCTACCTTCAAGTTCTAAATATCTTGATACATTCCACGTAGGTTGAACAATTAGCGAGTTTTTAGATCCATCATAGTATTGCCCAACATTAAGCTCAATTGTTGTTTTAAAAGGGAAGGCATCTGGGGTATTAAATTTAGCATTGGCATGAATATATTTGTAATGTCCTTCAGGAATATTAATTTGATCTAAGAACGTGACAGAATCTCTTATATTCTCGTAAGTGTAGAATCCAATAAGTGTATATTTATAACCCGGTTTAGTACTTGAACTTATTGTCGAATTCAGGTTGATAATATCATAATTATTGTAGGAATTATTAAAATAAGCATAGGGCCATATATTTATATAGGTTTGATATAAAGGGCTTGATTCAGCAGCAAACCATCTATACTCAAGTTTTGCAACATACAGCTGATAATTTTTCCACTCTTCAAATCCTAAACCGGGATTATAGTTTTTGCCTGCATAACCCGTTCCGAAAAGATAGTTAAATCCTGCGTTTGATCTACGTTCCATTTCTATCTGATACCGCAATGAATTGTTTGAAAAGACACTCTCTGTGATGTTGTTTTCCTGACTCTGGACAGCCATAATCTTCAGATAATCATCATTTCTTATCTGAAATATCCCATCTAATCCATAAACGACATTATAGCTGCTATCCACGCCCAATCTTGTAGTAGTAATACCGCCAATATATGAATTCGTATTTATAATTTGTTGTTTTAATCTTATAACCCCTAAGTTCTCTGATGGGAAAGTATCAATTGCTTCATTTTGCATGTTTAAAAAACCAATATCGGTATTTCCAATACGGCCAACAACTCTTCCTCCTCCATAAATCCTTACAAGTTTTTCATCCTGTATACCTATTCTTCTACTGTAGAAGACCTGATTTGACTGATTAAATGTAAAATCAAAATTACTGGATCTTTCAAGGAAGAACTGTCGTTTCTCAGGCACATAAATAGAGAACCTATCCAGACTAATAATCTGATCATCTAATTCAACTTGTGAGAAATCTGTATTTATTGTTGCATCAAGTGTCAGGTTACTGGTGATACTGTATTTGGCATCTATTCCGGCCTCGTACTTATTATATGTTTGTTTTTGGAATGAGGCCTGATCGTCGGTTAATTTATTTATTTCTTCTTTGCCAGTTAAAACGTAGGGTTTTACGTATACCGGATTTTTATTAGATATATTATGAAAATTAATGGCTTGTGCTCTGGATATTTTATAAAAACTGTTACGCCAGTTATCGGGTATGGCAGGAAAAATTACCCATTCGTTTTTTCGTGCAATCAGACGCCAGCTAATAAGTCCCATAGTAACTTCCCCGTCTTTATTCTGGAAACGAAGACTTGAAAACGGAATTCTAAACTCAGCAAACCAACCATCTTCATTTTGTATTGTTGCAACATCCCAAAAGGTATTCCAGTTTGTACTGATAGAAACGCCACCCTGACCTTCAACAATATTCGCATCCCACCTCAATCCCGTTGGAGTAGTGAAAAATGCCATAGCATTTTCATTATCGTTATAGGTGTCTAAAGCCACGCCAAACCATTCACTGCTTGCATTTCCTGCATCTCTCTTGTACGAAGTCCCTAATATTTTATCAGGTTCTTTATCATATAATCTTCCGGCTACATACAGGTAATCATCTTCGTACGCCAATAATATCTCAGTCTTCTCTGAAGGTTCTTCTCCAAAAACCGGACGCTGCATAACCGGATTAAATGGGATAATATCTTCCCAGGCTTCTTCATTGCTCAGGCCATCTAATGATATTGAGCCTTGTACAGGTTGTATGGTAATGGTTTCATAATCCTGCGAAAAGGTATAAAGACTTATAAATAGGAACAAAATGGTTGTAAAGGTTTTGATTGTATTCATTATATCCGATTAGTATAATTCGGATACAAAGAAACTTTTTAAAGTGATTCATGTCGACCTGACTAATTAGTCAATACCATTTTTATCCAAAATAGTTGAATTTCATGTATTTACTATTCAGAACCTATTAATAATGTGTTCTTCTTCAGGCAAAATTCAGAAATTAATGAGAATAAAAATCAATTATTAATTTTCATTCAGGAACATTATAAAACGTTTTGCTTATAATTTTCCATCCATCTTCAAACTTGAATAAGTTCAGATAATCAATATAAGCCAATTCTGTGCCATGGTAAATTTCTAGTTTTACAAGGGCTAAATAACCAATAACATCTATAGTTATGTATTTAGCTGTTATTTTATTATCTTCTGTTAAAGGAATATTCCCTTTAGATTTCTCAGTTTCATAATAATCTTGAAGTCGGGTATAATTCCATTTCCACATTTTTTTTTCTTTACTTAATCCAGTCATGATAAAATCGGGATGAAATATTATATTCATTTTCTCAAAATCACCATTATTTGCCATTCCCTCGATATAGCATGTTTGGATTAATCTTTTAATCGCTTCTTGTTCATTTTGAGTTTCAGCATTTGTTTGCGAAAAGGAAAAAGTCATAAACGTGAAAAAAATAGTTACTGCAAGAATTAATTGTTTCATTGTATTATAAGTTTAAAAAATGATTATTTGTTATGATTTCTGAATTCTGTGGGTGTTACCCCGGTATGTTTTTTAAAGGCATTATTGAAAACTGATTTTGATGAGAAACCTACTTCGTAAATAATTTCCAGTATTGTTTTTTGCTGCGAATTGCATGATAACAGAAGCTTTTTAGCAGCTTCAATACGATATGAATTTATGTAATCATAGAAATTAATACTAAGTACAGTATTGAGTAATTGTGAAAGTTGATGAGGTGAGATATTCAATTTCAGGGCCATACTGTTTAAACTTAGTTCGGGGTGGAGATATGGAGATTCTGTCTCCATATATCTTTCAAGGTTCTGAAGAAATATATGCTTTTCTTTCTCTTTCAGTATGTTCTTGTTATACTTACTTCTGGAGGGTTCACCATTAAATATCTCCGGTTTTTTAAGGCCTACAATTACGATAATATTGGCTAAGCTAAAATTTAATCCTGCCAATACAATTTTAATAAGACAGAGGGAAACCAGGAAATAGATATAGTAGAAATAAATCAGGCCTTCCAATGTCCATATTACAAGTAAACTATAGGTAAGGAATTTCATCCAGTTAAAACGACTTTTGCCTAATTTCGCCTTATTATCAACCTCATTGATTTGACGATGCTTTTTCAAAATGAGGAGAGAATAAACCAGGTAAGTCAAAATCTGAAGATGTAAAAATGCAGTAACCGTTACAAAATAAGCATCTGCAACAAAATTTTTACCAAACAGAAAAATATCGGATCCCGGAATATGAAGGAACAAAGGATTGAAAATCAGAATAAGAAAGAAGGGTAAAAAATGGATTAAGTTAATTCCTCTGAATCGATCACTCTTTGTTGCTACACTCCTGATATAGAAATAAAAAGAAGGACCAATCAGATAGTTAAATGAATATAATATATACAGTATGAAATGTAGATTTTCATTAGCAAGGAGATCATATAGTTTGGAATAAATTCCACAGATTATAAAAGAAGCCAGAGAAAACAAAAACAATGCAAGTATTTTATATTGTTTCCCTTTTGTTTTAATAAATAATAAAACAAGGCATAAAAGAATCAACTGCAATGAGGTAAAAATCCTGGTAAGATCAAAGAAGTCGAATTTCATTTGCGCATTATTTAAAGCCTGTTAATACTGTGTTGTCATTCAGGCACAATTTAATGATTTTTTATAAACTAGGCATTAAAAAAAATTTGTGGGAATGAAGGGTCGATTAAAGGATGAACTAAAACACTTTTGCTTTACTCATTTTTGGTTGATAATGTGTCACTTTTCAGGACGAGACAAGAGAATTAATCCGAACGATATTTTTATTGCGGTGTGTCTCATTAAATGTTTGCTAACATCTAAACATAGTTACTTTTTCTAGAAAGGTAACTATATTTCGCATATAGCTTTAGTTATTGATTTGTTGTAAACTGTCATGTAATTTTACGAACTCCATTCCGTGTTTATTTTTCGTCTTGTACCACAAATACTCCTGTGTTTATATCTGCCTGCCTGCCGATTTTAGGCAGGTTATTGTGTTCATCTGGTTATTCCAAACAGTAAGCAATTTAGAAAAATTTCCGAAATGACAATGACAGGTTACAATGCCTTTGGGGTATCGAATTGGCAAGAGGTGCTGAATGAAAGCAGGATGTTTGTCACGTTGCTAGAAAACGCGCACCATTGGGGTAGGATAGATTTACAGTTACGTTGTTTGGAATTGTTATTTTTCACAGTAATCCAAAATTAATTTGTAAGCCTCTTTATAAACAAGATTATAAGCGGCTTTCAAATCAGCACAACCACTCATTTCGGTTTCAATTATTTTTGTTAATCCACGAAAATAATATGCTTCAGAATATTCAGGGCTTATGATAAGAGCTTGGTAATAATTATAAATAGCGTCTTGGTATTTACCTAATGTTCCAAGAAGCTTACCTTTGTAAAAATAAGTAAAAGCATTTTTTGAATTTGTGGCTAGACTTGTTTCATAGTTTGATAGAGCTTTGTCATAGTCTTTTTTAACTTCATAACATAATGCTATAAAAACATATGCAACTGGTTCATTTGGAAGTAGATTCAATGATTTCACAAAATCATCTATAGCATTATCGTATTCTAATTTTATATATTTAATGTAACCCCTTTGAAAATAACTATTTGAATAATCCGAAAATTTTTTGACTACATCATTTATAGCTTGAAATGCTTCATCAATCAAATTATTGTTGAGAAAGGATTTGAATTTAAATATATATGATAATGTATCGTTGGGATTATTCTTTATGGATTTTTGCAAGTATGGGCATAAATGGTAACTTTCAACAACTATCTTATAGATATTATTTTTAGAGGATCACTTATTTAAAATTTCGTATATTTGCATCACAACTAATCTATATATAATCAAAATTTGAATACTATGAAAAAGCATTTACAATACTATTTTAGTATAGCTGTTGCTGTGTTTTTTAGTATGAATACTTTTGCACAAGGAATTCCGGACACATTATCAACCAGTTTTGCAGGCGGAGCTGACACATATGTTGCCAACGACGAAAGAATCGGGCCGGATGATACAGGTGATCGCAGATATCTTGTAGTCCGTAATCATGAGGTCCGCATGAGAATAATCTATTTAAAATTCGACATCTGGAATAACCCAAGGTTTGATAAGGCAAATCAGGCCTACATTGGTATGTATTGTAATTATGCTGAAAAAATGGCCGAGGGATTCGAATCCCTTGAACTTTCAGTTTACGGGATGACCGATGATGACCTGGATGAAGAATGGGATGATAGCACGCTGACTTATAACACTGCCCCGGGTTTGGAAGAGGCAGACCTGGGGGATTTTCTCCTGGATGATTCAAAGACCCAATACCTTACCAAAATGGTAGTCCCCAGCAATTTTGTCGGGTGGGTATATTCCGAACCTACCACGGATATGGATGAATTTATCAATGCAGATGAAAACGACTTGTTGACTTTTATGATTCTTGTTGAGGAACCCAATGCAGGAGATGAAGTCAGGTTTGATCCTAAAGAGGATTCAGATACTCTCAGGCCGCCGATTCTGCATGGTGAGGAGCCAATAGTCAATGTTGAAAGCAGATCCTTGTCCCCAGTTAACATGAAACAGAACTTTCCCAACCCTTTCATAGGGAATACTACCTTAACATATAATCTTATGGAACCAGAGCATGTTGAATTAATAATTTACAATATGCTCGGTGCAAAAGTTGCGACCCTGGTCAATGAATTCCAGGTCTCAGGTGAGCATAATGTGAATGTTGATGCGGACAGGCAGCAATTATCCCCAGGAATTTATTATGCAACGATCAATGTGGGTCCAAACAGACAAACCATTAAAATGATCAATTGTAAATAGACCCTGTGCTGGCTTTTGTATCATTTTCTCGTGTATTAACAAAATCTATCATTTTTCCTTGTATGTTAAATATCTGGATAACTTTATTTGCGTTAGTATAAAATGATAGAAATAGTTGATAATTTTTAATGCAATAATCAAAGTTATCCTCAAGATATTCTTGCCTAACTTGAGTCACATTATATGATGGACTGATAGCTTGGGTGCATTTAAAATCATTAAAAATGTGAATTCTTATTAAATAATAATTAGTATCAGGTGGTACAATTTTTTGAACACCTATGTAGCCTAAACCAGAACTTGACCAATTACATTCCACAAGACCACATTTCAAGGCTAACATTGATTTTCTATATAAAATACCATAAGGGATTTTAAATACTTCTTTGCTTATTTCTTGATTAATAGAAATATTCATTGGAATTGGTTCCAGACAATTATGGTTATCGTATGCTAATTTAATGTTTGAACCAATTAGACCAATGCGAATGGTTTTTGAATCATTATAATTGTAAAAAGTACCTGTAGGAGAACATTGTTCTCTCCATTTATAATTTACTATAAAGAGATCATTTAATTTATCTTTATCTAAATCTATTTTCAGTATGTCATAGTTGTCACATATTATTCTTGAGGTATCTGAAAAGAAAATAAAATTAGTACTATCTGCAACTAATTGGCAATATACAGCTTTTGTTATTATAGTTATAAAGATTGTAATTAAACTCCTTTTCATATTAATATATTTAATGGCACGCGTTACAAACAACATGTTTGCTAACTAGCATATAAGCCTAATAAAATTAGCGCTATCCAGTCATATATGAAAACAGAGCGTAGGTTTGTTGATTCTTATTCCAATCCTTTCAGGTAGTCTATTAATGAATTAAAAAGAGGATAAGTTGTACCTTTGTCAGTCCATCCATCGTATATCATATTTAAAAAAATTTCACTTACAAATATATCTTCCCCATTTACGGGCTCATATAACTTCAGTTCCGCATATATTTTATTCCCATCTTTTCTTCTATCCATGTATAATACAGTTAAAGGATTGTTATTAATATATTCAATATAGTGATCAAGTGATCCTAAATTTAACCGCCCTTTAACTTCATAGCCTTCAGCAATAAGATCTTTTTCCAGATCGTTAAAATCCATAACTTCTTTAAAATATTTCATGTTTATTGCCATTCCTCTGATATACTCCGAATTATTAACCACAACTAAATTCCTTAAAGTATCAGGATCAACTTTAATACTTCTTGTTATTGTTGCTTCTCTGCTTTTTCTGGCAGGATAGTATCCGGTTTCATTATCAATGGTAGTTACCTTATTTATTGAATAGCATGAAACGACTAATAATAAAATAAATTTCAGGATAATCAATTTAGTTAATCTCATTTTCAAATAAAATTTCTATTTGTTGTTATTGCTTATAGACTATTCATTAACATGCTGATATTATCAATTGGTGAATGCGGCAATTTTATTAAAGACTAACCTCTAGTATTAAATTTACAAGTATTTTCACTAAAAGTCAAATGGTTTGGTTACTTGTTGCTTGTTGCTCGCTTTCCAAGGGGGCTGTCCCCTTTTTAAAGCCTTGACACAGGCGGGTTTTCCATGGGGGCTGTCCCCTTTTTGTCCCCTTTTTAAGGGGGCTGTCCCTATTTAATTCTTTTTAAAATCTTTGCAAT
>CBFCXR010000113.1:0-8195 GCA_965602045.1 uncultured Bacteroidales bacterium
TTCTAAGCTAGAAAAAGAGGCAGGTGGTACGGTTTGCGGCTTAGTTCCACCGTTATATGAATGCTAATAGGGTTAATCGGAACCAGTAATTCAAAACAATTAAAATAACTCATAAACTAATCATCAAACCCACATTTTTATTCTGTTTTTGCATTTCAATAGTTCTGATTGGCTGCGACAGTCATGTTAAGCAGGAGGTAGGTGAAGTTCCAATTGAGCTCCAGGAATCGATAACATCCAAACTCGAAAGTATTGCACTAGATTTTTTAAAAAGCTGGGAGCCCCCATATGATCCAGATGCGGCTCTGGCTCTATTTACTCAAAAAGAAGATTTCCATTTAGTTATTGGCGGTGGGTATAGGTGTGATAATTATATGGAATGGACGGAAGCTGTTCCCAATTCTATGTCTCATGAGGAAGAATTCTATGATTCCTATAAGCATGAAGTAAAGTACATCGAGACAGTTGTATTATCTCCACAGTCCGGTGTGGTAACCATAGTATACATTTGGGATAGTATTTCAAAAGAGGGTGTTCACGAACGTACGCCAGGAGCCTTTACATTGACATGTAGAAAGGAAAAAGATGATTGGAAGATTGTGCATTACCATGGTTCACATGATGAATCGGAAGTCATTAACTGACAAAAGGAAATTCATATAACAAATCACTAAAGCCGACCGTGACGCGTGTCACGCCCTATGCAAAAATGGCAAATCCCGCGCCACGCTACGGCGGCTTAGTTCCACCGTTCTGCGTACTTTAAAATGTCAAGGCAAAACCTGGGAGGTTCATTTATATACAAGTTTTGAGCAACCTTTCATGAAGTAATACTGAAAACCATAAACCTGTGAAAACCAGATCAAGAATTATCATTTCTGCCATTTCACTTATAATAACTTTACAAACACCTGCCCAAGACTCACTAAACTATAAAACTGTATCTCCATCAGGTATTTTTTTAGGATACGGACAGGGTTTATATGCTGTGAAAGATGAATATATATCAAAAGAGAAATATTCTGGGTCCATGCCCTATTACAATGTGGAATGGGTGCGATTTCATAAAAAAAATGGGTACCGTTTAGAATTTGAGTACTGGAAAACAACCGATATTTCAAATAACAAGATTTCAGCAGAAGCACAGCAATTCAATTTCAATCAGGATTTTTTCTATCCCATTGGAAATTTCTCCTTGTTTTCCAGGAATGTATACGCTTATCTGGGACCTTCAGTACAGTTATTCTATTATGAGATCTATTACCATTTTGTCAGTCCCGGGACATTTATTTCTCCCACAACATATGGCGTAATATGTTCTTTGGGAATAAACACCGAATTTATTTACCAGGTCAACAATAAATTAAAAGTAGAAGGTTTTTTACGATCAAATCTAATCTCGTATTCTGGTAAGCAATTTGACGAGCGAAAATATGAAGATGAATCAAATCCAACGTTACTTTCAGTATTTACTGCAACAAAGATTGATGCTGACCTTACCTTGCGCTATTATCCGATAGACAGAGTTTCAGTTTCGCTGGGCTATAGATTTGATCTTTCCCGAATCAATAAATGGGATCCATATATTGCTGCCAGTAATAATATCATCATTTCTGTAAACTTTAAGATTTAACCATGGTTAAAATAAGGTCATTATTGATCATAAGCTTCGTTGTTATTTTAACTGGTTGCGAAGATATGATTGTTAAATCGGCAGAATCAAATCTTAATATAGAAGACTTTGAAGCAGCCTGGGAAAGAGTAAATAAGGTATATCCATATATTGAATACAAACAAATAAACTGGGATAGTTTATATACCGTCTACAAATCCAGGGCAGAACTGGCCAGGGGAGATGAAATTTATACTGTTCTGGTTGAAATGTTGGGTGAATTAAGAGACAGGCATGTTTATGTAAAAACTGACGGGGGCGAATATATAAGTACTTATTCACCTCGACGATGGTTAAAAGATAAATATGCATATGATCCTATTGTAGTCAGAAACTATTTTGATAAAGAACTAAGAATTACCGGTGAAGGCAGGATAGAATATGAAATAATTAAAGGAAACATCGGATATATTTACATGGCAACTTTTGACGATGACTATCTGTTAAACTATTTTTCAGAGGCCCTCGAATATGTTAAAAACACTAAGGCACTTATATTAGATATAAGACATAATAACGGAGGATCGTATCAGAATTTAGTAGCAGTTGTTAGCAGATTTATAATCACCCCCTTAGAGAAACCTGAATTTTATGTGCTAGGCGAGTTAATTCCTTTAGCGCCATTTGAGCCTCAAGGAAATTTCCAATATATTAATCCTGTCGTTATTTTAATTAATGGAGTATGTTACAGTACAGGTGATATTTTCCCTGAAATAATGAAACAGATATCCACGGTTACATTGGTTGGGGATACAACAGGTGGAGGATCGTCTGGATCGACCTCTTCAGCTCCGGCTGAATATGAATTGCCAAGTGGTAAAAGAATCTTTGTAGGCACAACGGATTGGCGTGGTTATAACGGATTACCCTTGGAATGGATTGGTTGTCCACCAGATATTCGTGTTGAGCAAACAGAGTCAGACATTGAGGCCGGAATAGACAAGCAATTGGAGTATTCCATTAACCTGCTAAAATAATGATTGCTATTAGAGAGAATTTGATAATAGAAAGGTAGCTCATAACAATATAGAGCATTGGGCAGATGTTACTAAATGTGAAAATTAGTACATTTAATAGAATATAAAGGTTGGATACGAAAGATCTTTAAAATGCCCAACGCCCCATATTCCAAACGTTAAGCATAGGAGACTGATGGAACAAATTCCTAGTCTAAGATGTAGCCATAATGGGTAAAAAGGAAAATAGGACGTAGAACAAATCACTAAAGCCGACCGCTATCGCGGCGGCTTAGTTCCACCGTTCACCGGCTAAATAAAATGAATACCATGACGAAACAATTACCCCGTCAAGGGCTGGTTTTAAACGGCGGGTTATTGGCAGTGCCAGAATTGAAGGTCATTTATAGAAAGGCTTCGTTTGGGTAACTTTAAATCTGGCTCAGCCGGTGAACAAATCACTGAAGGGGGACGGGGTTTTCGGAGCAATTGTCGGCACAATATGCAAAGAATGAATTTAATACAACTTGTAAGCTTTGGTGGCAGGGATTCCCCAGCCCCTTAGTTCAGTCAGCGCTCGCGCGGCCTATCCAGCGGATGGAGCCGACAAGGGCGTGGCCAAGTAAACTTGCCCACAGCCTCGCGGCTCATCCGCCGGACCGTTATATGTTAAGAATTTTAAAGGCAATTTTATTGTCTCTCCTAACTAAAATGTCTATTACCAAATTAGCCATGTTCCTAAAATAATTTCAAATGAACTTTAAAGAAATATTGAGAATTTATAGAGGTTGGATCACAAGTCCTATTTCCTCTATTATTTTGGGAATATTACTATTCTTTCTTGGGGATGTATCAATATTCTTATCTATATTAATCATTCTTCTTGGATTTTTTATCCCAATGTTGATAATCTTATTAATGGAGTTGAAAATAAGAAGTAATCAGCTAAGCAATATAAGAAGTATGGAAAGGGAGATGAATACTGTAATGAAAGTGTTAAATTCAAATGGAGATGTTTCAATGCATTCCAGAATCAAAATTATTAATTGAGATAAAAATCCAGTAATATTTTTAACAAAAGATACATATACTACGCCAGGTTCAACTATTGAATTGCTAAAGCCAAGAATCATCTCAAGTTCTACTCAGGATGTTTCAATCTCCGAGAGAGTTAAAAATTATTATGACAAAGAAATAAAATTGGATAATAAGTTATTTACGCACAAATATGTTGATTGTGATTATGAAATTAATCCCCCTTTAAGAAACCCAAATGATTTTGTAGAATACGATTTAGAAATTAGTGCTACAGGACATGCTAAAGCAGCTTGGATGGCAGATGGTGAAATAGATGGATTCATTGTTAAATCAATTGCTACAAAAACTGAATTCTCAATAATTCTCGCCACTAATGACAAAATTAAACTAATTGATTACTGGATTGAAGATATTCAAGCAAATAGAGTTGAATTCATTAAAGCAGGAACAAAACCTCCCAAAGTAGTTAAAAATGAAAATCAACTACAATGGGTAATTGATTATCCAAGAATGAATTATTTATATCTTTTCAAATATAAAATAGAAGAGCGATAGCCTACTGGGTGTTTATACTACTGCTACTTTCCGGGCTTCACAATTGCTTTTTAAAATATAAATTATTTCATATTAATAATTTCTTCTCTTTTGCATCGTCTATCATATGCGAACTGTTAATTTGCAAATGGTGAGTAAAGTGATAGAAACATATAACAAATCGCTGCAACGGACTTGTTGGCTGTCATGCTTTTTGCTGGTTATGAGTAACGATTAAATAAGGCAAAAAGACACGCCAGCTGGCGCAAGCCGCTGATCTCCACCGTTATATGCATAATAAATAACTACTATCAGCAAAATGTGTGGGGTCATTGCTTATCAGTACATTTTGTAATTAATATCGACTCATTATGAAGTCGACTGTAATAACATTCATATTTCTGCTTTTATTCTGTTCGAATACTATGGCTCAGGAGGGCTGGTTCTGGCAGAATCCATATCCTCAGGGCAATACACTTATTGATATTTTTGTGTTGGACCAAAACACAGCCATTGCAGTAGGTTGGCATGGAACAATACTCAAGACTACAGATGGCGGGACAAACTGGAACCTCCAAAACAGCAATACATCACAATTACTATACGATGTATATTTCACTGATTCCAATACAGGCTGGGCAGTAGGTGAACTCACCCTTCTAAAAACGACAGATGGTGGAGTAAATTGGGTTTCACAATTGGATACAACATCCCACAGCTTTATATCTATTTATTTCACAGATGCCAATACAGGCTGGGCAGTGGGCTATTCTGGAACCGTCCTCAATACCACAGATGGCGGAATAAATTGGACTCCCCAGATAAGCGGTGTTACTACATATCTATGTGATGTTTATTTCACAGATCGCGACACTGGCTGGGCAGTAGGGGACAGAGGAACGATCATCAAGACGACGAATGGTGGTGTAGACTGGATTCTCCAAAACAGTGAAACATCACATTGCTTAAATTCTGTGTATTTCAGGGATGCCAATACTGGTTGGGCGGTTGGCATATGGGGCTCACTTTTAACCACAACAGATGGAGGAGAAAACTGGAATTACAGCGGTTTATCCTCAGATGCATTCCAATCGATCTATTTTATAGACGACACTACAGGCTGGATAGTCGGAAGCTGGGAAGGTGAAATCCTCAAAACCTCCAATGGTGGGCAGTCTTGGGATCCTCAATCCAGCGGTACATTGAACGGTTTAATTGCTGTTCACTTCTGTGATAAAAATCATGGCTGGATTGTTGGAGAATATGGCACGATTCTCAAAACCATGGATGGTGGTAACAACTGGCATTTGCAGTATAAAAGTGCTACGTCGGAATGGCTCCGTTCTGTAACTTTTATCGATGACTATACAGGATGGGCTGTTGGAGATAACGGATCAATTATCAAAACTACTAATGGTGATACAAATTGGATTTCGCAGAACAGCGGAACGATGAATGGTCTGAGGTCTGTCTGTTTTGAAGATAGTGATACTGGCTGGGTTGCTGGGTATTATCAGATTTTAAAAACAACGAATGGTGGAGCAACCTGGATCTCTCAAACCAATGGAACCTCACACGATTTGTGGTCCATCGATTTTGTCAACAGCCGAATTGGTTGGGTTGTTGGCAGATGGGGTGTTATTCTAAATACAGTCGATGGTGGCTCGACCTGGATTCTTCAAACCAGTCTTACTGAAGAGCTTTTGCTCTATGTCTGTTTTGTGAATGCGAATACAGGCTGGGCCGTTGGAGAGAATGGCACAATACTCAAGACCTCGGATGGCGGTATTAAATGGATCCGTCTTGCCAAACAACCATTCGATCTGAATTCTGTTTATTTCATTGATGAAAATACTGGGTGGATTGTAGGTGATTTAATCATTCTCAAGACGATAGATGGCGGTGATAACTGGATTAACCAAACCGGAGAATTGAGTGGATTTCTCGACGCTGTCTATTTTGTAGATGAAAGTACAGGATGGGCAGCAGGTGAGCGTGGAACAATCATCAAAACGATTGATGGCGGAGAAACCTGGACTGTTGAGCCTATTAGAACAGGGAATGATATACATTCTGTTTTTATTACGAGTTCAGGTATCGGTTGGGCAGTTGGAGAAAAGGGGATCATCCTTAAAACTACTAATGGAGGTGCAACCCCTGTTGAGGACATTTACCATTCTGATCCTAACATACCAGATCATATAATTCTGTTACAAAATTATCCCAATCCGTTTAATTCATCGACCACGATTCAATTTGAAATACCCAAATCCGGATTCGTCAAGTTAAAAATTTATGATCTTTTTGGGAGAGAAATTGAGACCTTGGTAAACGGGCTAAGAGCTGCAGGAATACACGTTTTTCAATGGAATGCTAAGAATTATTCGAGTGGAATATATTTCTGCAGGTTAGAAGTGACTGTGGCTTCCCAAAAATCGGTTCAACAAATTATCCAAACAAAGAAGTTAATCTTGAACAATTAAAAGGGTGGGTATGGTGACTTTTACTCGAAAAAAAATATTATTTATTGGAGTACTTTCTTTCGTGTTAATGATCGGGAGTTGTGATAAGGAAGAACCGATCGAGCCACCCCCTCCTGCAACAACAGGTACAGTAAGCGGTAATGTAATTAGTGCAGTTGATAGTTCTGCTGTCGAGACAGCCCTTATTACTGTTAATCCAGGTGGTTATAGTGTGTATACAGACAATACAGGTTCTTACACGTTGGCTGATCTACCTGAAGGACAGTACCTTGTAGTTGCTTCCAAAAAGGGCTTCTCCGTGGATAGTGCAGATGTTCCTGTTGTGGCAGGTCAAACAGTGACTGCAGATTTTTCATTAACACCTGAAATAGACATTATAAAGTGGCAATTTATTACAGATAAACCAATTTATTATTCTACTCCCGCCATTGATGATAAAGGGATAATATATATTGGAACCGGTATGTATCTGTGGACAACCTCGGGCAGTCTATATGCCATCAATCCCGACGGAACCTTGAAATGGAAATACGATCTCAATAATAATGCAACATCACCTGTAATCGGAGAAGATGGCACAATCTACATCATGGATCGTAAAAATGTGCTTTATGCTATAGACCAGGGAGGAATACTGAAATGGATATACAACGAATGGGACAACGACGACTTTGCAGAAGTGGGTCAAAGAACAGTCGCCATAGGCAATGATAACACACTTTACGTATATGTGGGCTCCGACCTCTATGCCGTTAATGCTGATGGAACACGTAAATGGAAATTTGATCTTAATAGGGGAGGAAGTCCCTGCGGCGCTTCTCCAGTTGTAGGGAGTGACAGTACTATTTATGCAATATTAGGAGGGGATATATTATACGCTGTCAAACCGGATGGGACTTTAAAATGGAAATTTTATCTTGAAAACTACGACGAACATTCCTATACTTCCCCAACACTAGATGCAAACGATGTAATATATTTTGGGACGGAAAATAGTGAAGGAGGTTATGTTTACGCTGTATATCCAAACGGCATATTAAAGTGGCGAATTTTGGCGGGCAGTCTACGACCAGTCCGGGCATCTTCGGTAATAGGAATGGATGGAACTATATATATTGCGACCAAAGCGTACAGCCATCGCCAGCCTGCTGAAGTTCTTGCCATCAGTCCTGAAGGTAAGATAAACTGGAGATTTACTGTTGAATCAATACACTTCACACCGGATGATGTTTATTCGACACCGGCTATTGGCGCTGACGGCCTGATTTATTTTACAGCAGAAACAGGTTTTATCTATGCACTTAATCCTGATGGAACCTTGAACTGGAAGCAGGATCTGGAATGTGGAATTAACTGGTCTTCACCAACACTCATCGATGACGGTACCATTTATATTGGCGGTCTGAAAAATGGTGGAGGATCTCTTTTTGCTCTGCAATCAGATAGTCCGGGTCTTGCTGGTTCTCCCTGGCCAACATTCCGGCAGAACAATAAAAATACAGGCCGATATTA
>CBFCXR010000114.1:0-8189 GCA_965602045.1 uncultured Bacteroidales bacterium
TCACATGATAATCCCGGAAGAACTCAGAACGGTGAAGGATTACGTGAACTGGACAGGATCGGGCCGGTTAATTATAAGGGTTTGTTTACCTCCTGGGGAGAGCCGGCAGATGCATATTATATGTACAGGGCTAATTATGCTCCAAAAGATAAAGAGCCTATGGTTTATATAGTTTCACATACATGGCCATACCGGTGGGCGGCTCCTGGTATTAAAGACGGCATTATTGTATATTCAAATTGTGATGAGGTAGAACTTTTTAATGATGTTAATACACATTCCCTTGGTAGAAGAACGCATAAGGGTATTGGCACACATTTTCAATGGGATGGAGTTGATATTAAATATAATGTACTTTTTGCCATAGGTTACATTAAAGATAAGCCGGTTGCAAAAGATTGTATTATTTTAAACCATCTGCCTGAAGCACCAAATATTTCTGATTTGAAGAATGAAGAAAATCCTGTTATTTCCTCTGTTCCTGGATATAGTTACATTTACAGGATTAACTGCGGCGGGCCCGCTTATACTGATAAAGATGGAAATAAATGGATGGCCGATTGTCATAAAACGAGCGATACAACCTGGGGAAGTAAATCATGGACTGATGACTTTAAGGGAGTGCCACCCTTTTATGGCAGCCAGCGCAGAACATTTGATCCCATAAAAAACACCGGCGACTGGAAACTTTTTCAGACCCTCCGTTACGGGCGGGATAAGCTTTACTTTGAATTTCCAGTACCCGAAGGGGATTACATGGTTGAACTTTACTTTGTCGAATCATGGTATGGTACAGGCGGAGGAATGGACTGTTCAGGATGGAGAATCTTTGACGTGGCAATTAACAACGAAACGGTTATAAATAATCTGGATATCTGGAAAGAGGCCGGTAATGGAAAGGTTCTTAAAAAAGTGGTTAAAGCTCAAGTTTCCGGCAGCAAGATTATTATCTCTTTTCCCCGTGTAACGTCAGGACAGGCAGTTATATCAGCCATAGCAATTGCTTCTGCAAACCATGAAATATCTCCGGCACCCGGATCCGGATCTTTGATTAATAATCTTTCAGTTGCTGATAAACAAGCATCCGGTGAATGGTCTGTTCAGTCGTGGATGGACATAGGGGATAAACAATATTCGAATGACGTTACAACTTTTCGCTTGCTGCCATCCAATTTTTATGGGGCGGAATGGATAAGGACAGCTAAGATGACCAAAGGAAATAAAGATAGTATTATTGCTGAATTTAATGTTGGTGCCAAATCAGATGTGTTTGTAGCAATGGATACTATGATATTCGAAAGGCCCGTATGGCTTGAAGACTATGTAGACACGAAAACTTCATTGGAAAATGATTTTGCCGGAGGGCATAAATTCCGGGTTTACAGCAAACGTTTTCCGGAAGAAGCAATTGTGCTGTTAGGCAATAACGGCACTTCAGCAGCAGGAAATGCAGAAATGTACACCGTTGCAGTTTGTCCTGTAACAAGATTGAAGCAAGCCGGTGATCTAAGGCCGGTTATCCGGTATAATATTGAATATGCAAATCTGATTGGTTCAGGGATATCGAAAAATAAATTAAAGGACAGGCAATATGCAGAGTTTACCCGGGTAGAAGGTGATACAATTCAATGGGAAATTTCAGTTGGTGTTGGTGATACTTATTCCCTCCGTTTCAGGTATATGAATAGTGTCGGAGAGAATATTCCCATGCATTTAAAAATAC
Organism: uncultured Bacteroidales bacterium; assembly: GCA_965602045.1. GTDB lineage: Bacteria > Bacteroidota > Bacteroidia > Bacteroidales > UBA10428. Next base: position 1,724 of record CBFCXR010000114.1, read on the forward strand.
TGGACTATAGAGAGCTTCTAATACTGGATGACCATATAGAATTTCCTCCTTCTGCTGAAAAATGGAGTACCTTGAGAACATCGACCGGAACAAGCATAAACGCAGGGAAATATAAAATTATGCTATGTGCAGCAGGGAAAAAAGGATTGAAAATAGAGGCACTTGGTGTTAAATGAATCCAAAAGGATTTTTAAAAATCCTTTATGTTTTACAATTCAGGAAATAAATTGATAATATTTTTTTTGGAATACTTGTTAATATACAGTAGTTTGGTTTTGAAAAAATACAACGATTTATAGTATATGGTAAGATCCCAAAATATTACAATAAAAACACCAGGTTTTATTTTTATCGCTGTCCTGTTTATTCTCTTTGTATTTATTTCTGCTTGTGAGGAATCTTACAACGCTGTTGATCCAAAGACTCTTGATAAATGGGAGACATATAATACGAATAACGTATTAGTTAGTGACTCTATCCTGTCAGTTGCTGAAGACAGTAAAGGCAACCTTTGGTTTGGTACAAGAAGCAATGGGGTTATAAAATATGACGGTAAGATATGGTCAAATTATACAGAAAATATTGGTCTGGTAAACAATAACTATATCCAGGCAATAGAAGAAGACCGGTTTGGTAATATATGGTTTGGGACAGCGTATGGCATGAGTAAATATAATGGTTCGGAATTTTTAAATTATTTTGCTTCTGATACATCATTATTTGATATCTCAGATATTACTGAAGATAGATTAGGAAATATTTGGGTGGGTACTTATGGATTGGGATTATATATTGGTGATGAAAATAGTTTTGAACGTAGAACTTTTAATGACAGCCTGCTGGATGTAATAAATGTAATTGTTGAAGATTTGGAGGGTAATATCTGGCTAGGTACATATGGCGGTGTATTAAAATTTAATGGCATTAATTTTATTCCGTATACTACAAATAATGGTCTGGCTAGTAATGAAGTACTTTCAATAATTCAGGACAGCTACGGTGATATATGGTTTGGCACTTTCGGAGGTAAATATGTTAACAGGTTTGATGGAACAAGTTTTCATAATGTTGCCTTATATAGCGGATTTATTTATACAGTTGTATATTCAATAATTGAAGATCGTTCAGGTAATATATGGTTTGCCAACGGTTTTAATGGTGTTACTGTTTACGACGGAGTTACTATGCATACAATTGGAAAGAATGACGGCCTTGCCGGCTACATGATTAATGCAATACTGGAAGATAGTAAAGGGGACATCTGGTTTTGTTCAAATAATAATGGGATTAGTAAATATATTCCCAGGTAATAATATTTTAAGAATTAAACTAATAGAACGGTCAGAAATATTACAATGAGAAAGAGAACTGCTTTTTTTATTTTAATATGGATTCATATATATTTATTTGCCCAGCAAGGGCAGAATTCCATTTTGCTTGTCGAGAGATCTGTTGACCGTCCGCTAACTGTTCATAAAAATCAATTACAAATAAATGCCGGGTATGATTTTTCAATGCTTTCCAGGAGGATTGACGAATCAGGTAATATTGTCAATTTATCTGAAGCAGGTATTGCTTCCGCTATGCATACTTTTCCCCTGAATATTAAATATGGGATACTTGAATTTCTGGAAATTTCAGCAGGTACATCTTATAAAAAGTCTGGAATGCGATCCGAAGATTACTGGACTTTTAGCGGTAGTTCTAAGCTCCATATACAGGAGATTAATGAACATAAAGGTCTTGAAGATATGTTTATGAAAATGGGATTGCGATTGCCATTTAACCTTAAAAGTTTTGACTGGTCTGTTTCGGGATCGGTTACTCTGCCTGTCGCAAAATACAAACCTGATAAACCTGATCATGAAGTTATACTTGTTGAGCCTGTTTATGATTCCTATAAGTTCACTTATCATTATAACAACAGATTTGGTACAGGCGTACCAACTTTTAAAATACGGAGTGCGGCTAAATTCAGAACAGAAAGAACAGCAATTATTGCAAGTGCAGATTATTTCAAGCCATTTTCTTCCGGGGAAAATATACACTGGAAATCCCGCCGTATTTATGAAGAATTTGAATATACAGGATTACCATATAAATATTTGCCAAGCCAGGTTATCAGTTGTTCCGGTGCATTTACTTACCAGGCAATAGCATGGTTCAGCCAGTATATTATAATCGACTACTATAAAATCTACGGAGGATGGAGTGAACTTACAGGTAAAAGAGTAGCTAATGAAAAACGTAATTATATGTTTATTTCATTTGGCTTTGAAATACAGGTTTCACCCTATCTTAGATTATCACAGCTGGTTGAACTTCCGGGATGGGGTAATAATACTGATGCACCAATATGTTTTGCTACCAATTTGAGCTTTAATATATTAACATCAAAATAAGATAATGCTTAAAAGAATAACTGATTGTTTAAGATTAAAAGGGTTAATTAGTGAATCTATAAAGAAGCCGGTATTCTTATTTGTTTTTATAGCATTAAGCAATTTTATTACAGCGCAGACTGACAGGCATGGAATTCCTGCCGAATTAAAGCAGCAAACAGTAATTTCCGAACCATCAACAATGAGAAAAGGCTTTCTCCGTATCGGGGTCATTTATTCCCATAGTCTTTTGGATAAATATTTTGATGAAAATGGACAGAAAATGTCATATTATGGCAGTTCAACCTCCCAAGGCCGCACTTATGCAGTATCAGTTGAATATGGTATTACTGACAGGCTGGAGGCAGATGTTTCAATGTCATATGCAAATGGTTTTATTAATTCAACTCAAGCATTAGATAATTTATACTTTGATACTATTATAACAGTTTATGCGGATATAAAAACCCGGGGATTTGGCGACTTAAATTTTGGCTTTGACTATCAGATAATTAAGGAAAATTCCATTATGCCTTCTCTTACTGCATTAACAAGAGTTACAATACCTACAGGAGAGAAAAATATAACAGATGTAAAAGACGAGTTTAATTTTAACGAGCCCGCTGGCAACGGTGAATTTAATGCAAGCCTGGATTTATTATTAAAAAAAATCAAATATCCTTTTTCTTTTGATTTAAGAATCGGAGCTGTATATTATTTTGGCGGTGAAAAAATATTTGAGCCGTTTGAGGAAACAAAATCATTTAAAACAGGAACATTTATTTATATTGATGGTGGTATAAATTTCAATCTCAATGATTGGATTGCTTTGGAAAATGAGATTGCTTATCATAATTTTGGAAGAAAAGAGGTCGATGGTGAGTATAAACATGATTACATCCCATGGAACATATCATATAATCCAAAGTTAAACTTCCAGCTGAAACGTTTCAGATTAGTTGAATGTGTAACAATACCATTATCAGGAAAGGGAGAAAATGCCGATCCAGCCTATATTTTCATAATTCAATATGTTTTTTAACCTGGCCTTAAAAGGGTATTTATGAATATAATCGAGATATATTGCTTTAATCTATTGTTATATTATGAGTAAATATTCCGGAATATCATACAGAATTTTAATTATTGGTTTTATTCTGGCAGTCTTATTCAACGGATGCCTGACACCCTCCCTGATAATAACAAAAGAGCAGAAAAAGGGCGATAATTATTTTAATGATCATCACTACGAACCGGCAATTGAACATTATAAGAAATGTATTGATGCCAGTTCTCAACTGGGCATATACCGTAATCAGGATATGGAGGCTGATGTTAACAGAAAAATAGCAAATGCATATGAATTAAAAGGAAATTATGAGCAGGCATTATTATATATAAAACAGGCAATGGTGTTGGATTCATCGTTGAATAATAAACTTGAAATTATTGAAAATAACCGCCATTTAGGGAGAATATACTTATATAGTGGTAATTATCGCAAAGGAATGAAATATTTGGAACGCTCGCTTGAGCTTGGTGAAGGAATGGAAAACAGTTATAAGAATATTAATAAACTTTCTATAGCTGACACTTATATGTCATTGGGTCAAATTTATAGTGTTATAGGTAATTTTAAAACAAGCATTTCCAGTTCTGAGAAAGCTTTACAATTGTATAAGGAAATTGAAAACTCTCAGGGTTTAATTGAAGCATATCTGAATCTTGGTAATATCTATATTGATCTTGGTGAGATTGAGAAAGCGAGATCTATGATTCTTCACTCTGAAAAGCTTGCTGATAAGGAAAGTTATACAACGGCAAGACAACATCAGTCACTTGGTGAAATATATTCGGCATCTGGAGAACACGAAGAGGCTCTTAGACATAAACTTACTGCCCTGAAAGAAGCACAGAAGGCCAATATTTTACCACAAATAGTTTGGGCATCAGTTGGGGTAGGAGATATTTACCGAACTATCGGAGATTTTAAACGTGCTTCGGAATATTATAACTATGCATTAACTCTGAAAGCAGACAGCCAGATGGTAGCTGAAAGTCTGGACGCGTCACTTGATTTGCGGACAGGCAATATTTACCGGGCTCAGTCTTATTTTGTTAAAGAAGGAAGCCTGATAGCATCAGCCCTGACTTTTTACCGGCTGGGTGAAATGAAAACTCAGTTAAATCAACTGGATAGTTCTGTGTTCTATTTCAATAAAGCAAAAGAATATTTTGAAGAGTCTGATTGTAAAGAAGGGATTGCCAATGCAAATATCCGTTTAGGACAGAATTATATAGATTCGGATAGTTTGGATGATGCGGAAATTCATTTATTAAGTGCATTTAAATTATGTACTTTCCCTGAAACACAATGGCAATATTGGTTTCAGTGGGGACGGCTGAATGAGAAAAAAGAAATGCCGGACTCTGCAAAATCTGCATACGAAAAATCTATTGAAATTATTGAATCGATACGGGGAAAACTTACTATTGAAGAATTTAAGAGTATGTATATTGACACTAAAATTGAAGTTTATGAGAGCCTTATAAAGTTGCTGCTTAGGATGGGAATGGAAGAAGAGGCATTTAATCTTTCAGAACGTGCACGTTCAAGGGCATTTCTTGATATGCTCGGAAATAAAAAAATAAGTATTAAGAAAGGATCGGATAAAGAACTTATTGATCAAGAACAGTCATTAACTGTGCAAATAAACCATCTCAAAAAGCAGTTGCAGAGAAATTCTTTTCAACCGGTGGGTACTGAAGAAATGCGTACTAATGAGGAAATGCTTTATGAAGAGCTGGTGATAGCTCAAAGAGAGTACGAAAATATATTACAACGTCTTAAATTGATAAATTCTTCCTATTCCGCACTGATCACCATAGAACCTTCAAAATTATCCGGTATTCAGTCTAAGCTTGACGATGAATCGGTTTTGATAGATTATTGGACAGACAAGGAACAACTTGTAGTTTGGGTGATATCTAAAAATAAATTTTCAACTGTTGTATTGCCGGAAAAATTATCAGAGATTACAAATAAAGTCAAATTATGCAGGGAGTCAATTAAATATTATTCAGATTCTGCCAGTAAAGTTGAGCTGGCAAAAATGTATAAGGTACTTATATTACCTATTGAAGAGAAAATCAGAAACTTTAAGAATTTATGCATAATTCCTCACCGTTCACTTCATTTGTTGCCTTTCCATGCTTTACTTAAAGGAAACAAATATCTTATTGAAAAATACAATTTATTCTATTCACCATCCTCAAGTATTTATTATAAATGCCAGGAAAAAGAAGCAATTGCAGGTAATAACTTTTTAGGAATGGCCCTGGGGAATCTGGATATCGGTTACTTTTTAGGGCTTCCCGGAACAAAGAAGGAATTAAGTAGTATATCGGAGTTATATACGAGTAAGACTTTGAAATATGAAGAAGAATCTACTGAAGAGTTTCTAAAGAAAGAAGCGAATAATTATAACATTATTCATCTTGCTACACATGGAAATTTTAATTCTGAACAACCGCTTTATTCATTTTTACTTTTTGCTCCAACTGAAAATGAAGACGGGCAATTGGCAGTGCATGAGGTTTTTGGTTTAAACCTTAATGCAAGACTCGTAACTCTTAGCGCCTGTCAGACCGGCCTGGGAGATATTAGTCAGGGAGACGAATTGGTTGGATTAAGCCGTGGATTTTTATATGCCGGAGCAAGTGCTATCATAGTTAGTTTATGGAGTGTTGCAGATGATCCTACAGCCATACTTATGACCAGGTTTCATGCTTACCTTGCAAATCATTCATTACTAACTGCCCTTACCCTAGCCCAGAGAGATGTGATTAAGAAATATGATAATCCTTATTACTGGGCACCTTTTCTTCTGATTGGTAATAGTAAATAACTTTTCAGTCACGCGGATTTACCCGAGTTACAAATATTTTAATGTCTCCCGGGTTAATTATCTACGATCCCATATCCCTAATTACTGCTAATGTGGAGCTGTCTAAAAAGTCAAAAAAAACCGTCATTGTAGGATGAATATTATTCCTGAGAAATATTTACTACCACGCTTTGACGA
>CBFCXR010000115.1:0-8184 GCA_965602045.1 uncultured Bacteroidales bacterium
ACTGATATTGTTTTATTTATATGTATTATAATTCTAAAGCAATATACAGTAGAAGCAGCATTTAATTAATATAATAATTTACGATTTCAGAAGTTTATAATCTATAGTTCACAAGATAAAAAGTGAAATTAAGAAGTAATAGCAATTTATTTCAATCGCAAATCGCATGTATATTCTCATTTTTCATAAATTCAAACATTAGAAGTATTTGAGACTTTGTAATCCTTCGTTCTGATAGCTGAGGCAATTCATTTATCCCGAAATACTTAACCTCTAAGGTTTCCATTCCACAACCCAGCTTACCACCAGTTTCCTTGCATAATATAAATAATTTATAAATGTGATAAATACCTGGTGGATGAGGATGCCTTTTCTTATCTATTACTGCCAGTAATCTGATTGGCTTAACAATCAATCCTACTTCTTCCCTTGCCTCTTTTACTGCAACCTCAAATGGTGTTAATCCGACATCAGCCCACCCTCCCGGAATTGACCAGAGATTATCAGATTTTTCCCTTGCCATTAAAATTTTCTTTCCTTTAAAAATAACACTTCTTACATCTACCTTTGGTGTTTGATAGCCAGATTCATTTGCGAATAATTCCCTTATTTTATGGATATTATACCCTGTTAATTTATGCATCATTTCAACACTAATATCTCTCAATTCCAGGTATCTTTCAATATCATATTCATTATTTGCATATTCCAGTCCTGCCTGTGCTATTGCCTGAACTTTTTTCACTAATTCTAGTATTTCTTTATTCATAGTAACGTTTTAATAACACCATAAAAGTACAAAATCCCGCCTATTCCTCAAGCTTGCCCCACCCGGTATTTTGTACTTTTATTATAGTAAAACTTATTTATCAATACTCATCCCAGCTTTTAATAGCAATATCTTCAATACTTAAGGTACAAACAGCAATAAGAAATGCACTTGCCAGCCTGGCATTAGTAATAAGAGGAATGTTATAATCTACTGCACTGCGCCTGATTGTATAATCATTACTTAATTCTGATGATGTAAGGTCTTTTGGAATATTAATCACTAAATCAATTACCTTGTTTTTAAGATAATCCAGAGTATTTGGCTTTTTATCCTCATCGGGCCAAAATAATACTGTACTTTCAATGCCATTCATATCAAGAAACTGAGCGGTCCCCCGGGTTGCAAACAGGTTATATCCTTTTTTCGTCAGTAATCTGCAACTATTTAATAACTCAACCTTTGATCTCATTGGGCCTGTTGATAGCAGGATATTTTTTTCAGGTATTGCATAACCTACTGAAAGCATTGATTTTAAAATTGCTTCATAGAAATTTTCACCAATGCATCCTACTTCTCCTGTGGAAGACATATCTACTCCAAGTATCGGATCAGCTTTTGATAACCTCGAGAATGAAAATTGGGGAGCCTTAACACCTATATAATCTAAATCAAACACGGATTTATTCGGCCTGCTAATTTTTTCACCTAGCATTATCTGGGTAGCAATTTCAATAAAATTTGTTTTAAGAACTTTTGATACAAAAGGGAAACTTCTTGAAGCCCTCAAATTACATTCAATTACTTTTATGTCATTATCTTTCGCCAGAAACTGAATATTAAATGGCCCGTTAATTTTCAATGCTTCTGCAATTTCCCGCGATATACGTTTTATCCTCCTCATAGTCTCAAAATATATCTTCTGAGCAGGAAAAACTATAGTTGCATCACCTGAGTGTACACCTGCAAATTCAACATGTTCGCTAATTGCATAAACCTTAAGTTCCCCGTTACTTGCAACGGCGTCCATCTCAATTTCTTTTGCCTGCTGAATGAACTCAGATACTACAACCGGATAATGCTTGGATACTTTAGCGGCTAAATTCAGGAAATGTTCCATTTCATCTCTATTTGAAACAATATTCATTGCCGCACCTGACAATACATAAGATGGGCGAATTAGAAGAGGAAATCCAACAACATCAATAAATTTGTATATTTCCTCAATGCTTGTTACTTCTTTCCATCTGGGCTGGTCTATATGAAGTTTATCGCAGAGCATGGAAAACTTATGTCTGTTTTCAGCATTATCAATGTGCACAGGAGAAGTCCCCAGTATATTAATTTTTTGTTCATGCAGTCTCATTGCAAGGTTATTGGGAATCTGTCCCCCCATCGATATAATTACGCCTTTAGGTTTTTCTAATTCAACGATATCACATACCCTTTCAAATGAAAGCTCATCAAAATAAAGCCTGTCACAAATATCATAATCAGTACTAACAGTTTCAGGATTATAATTTATCATTACAGAGCGGTATCCCACATTATTTATTGAGTTAAGAGCATTTACACTGCACCAGTCAAATTCAACACTACTGCCAATCCTATAGGCTCCTGAGCCCAGTACAATTACTGATTTATCAATATTATCATATTCCAGGTCGTGTTGAGAGGCACTATAGGTAAGATACAGGTAATTTGTTTTTGCCGGGTATTCTGCAGCCAATGTATCAATCTGCTTAACATATGGGAATATATTATTTTTTATTCTGAACTTGCGTACTTCCAGCATTCCTTCTTCAATATACTCATTAACACTTTTAAGGACATTTCTAGCTATCTGAAAATCAGAAAATCCCATAATTTTTGCTTTTTTCAAACAGCTTACGGGAAGGTCTTTAAGAGAATTATATTTTAATAATTCATTATTTAAATCAAATATATTTTTCAATTTATACAGAAACCAAGGGTCAATTTTAGTTAATTCATATATTCCATCAACAGAATAATCCTTTGCAAATGCATCTGCAATTACAAAAACTCTCAAATCAGTGGGTTCAATAAGCTCCTTTTCAATATTGTCAAATTTAAGATCCCGATTGCCTACAAATCCATGCATTCCCTGCCCTATCATTCTTAATCCCTTTTGTATAGCTTCCTCAAATGTTCTGCCAATAGACATTACTTCGCCTACGCTCTTCATACTGCTGCCAATTTGCTTTGACACACCAATAAATTTATTAAGATCCCAACGGGGTATTTTACATACAATATAATCCAGTGCGGGTTCAAAAAAAGCTGATGTGGTTTTTGTTATCGAATTTTTTATCTCATGTAGCCCGTAACCTAAGCCTAATTTAGCAGCAACAAATGCAAGTGGATAACCTGTTGCTTTAGATGCCAGCGCACTTGACCTTGATAATCTGGCATTTACCTCAATCACTCTATAATCTTCAGAATCCGGATCAAGCGCAAACTGTATGTTACATTCTCCAATTACTCCTATGTGCCTGATTATCTTAATGGATAGCTGCCTTAATGTGTGATATTCAGAGTTAGTTAATGTTTGTGACGGTGCAACTACTATGCTTTCACCTGTATGTATTCCCAGCGGATCAAAATTTTCCATGTTACATACAGTAATACAATTATCATATTTATCCCTAACCACTTCATATTCTATCTCTTTCCAACCTTTTAATGATTTTTCAATAAGAATTTGTTTTGTATATGAAAATGCTTTATCCGCTGATTTTTTAAGTTCTTCCTTATTATCGCAAAAACCACTTCCCTGTCCTCCAAGTGTATATGCTGCTCTGATAATTATAGGATAACCAAGCTTTTCAGCAGCTTCAATTGCACCTTTACTTGAAGTAACGGCTATGCTTTCAATAGTTTTTACATTTATTTCATTTAATTTCCTGACGAATAAATCCCTGTCTTCTGTATCCATAATGGCCTGAATAGGTGTGCCCAGAACTGATACATTATTTCTTTCAAATACCTTATTTTCATATAATTTTATTCCGCAATTTAAAGCTGTCTGACCTCCGAAAGCAAGCAATATCCCTTCAGGTTTTTCTTTCTCTATAACTTTCTCGACAAAATATGGGGTAACAGGTAAAAAATAGACTTTATTGACAATTTTTTCTGAAGTTTGTACAGTAGCAATATTTGGATTTACTAAAATTGTATAAATCTTTTCCTCCTGTAATGCTTTTAAAGCTTGAGATCCAGAGTAATCAAACTCTCCTGCTTCACCTATCTTCAACGCACCTGAACCCAAAACAATTACTCTCTTCATCGCTTTATCCATTGCTTGCCATATAATAATTTATTTATTTTAATTCCGGGTCAAAAGTACAAATTATTTGATTAAATTGTGTTGTATAATTACTAAAAAATGCATACTTTTGCATTTGTAATGCATATTTATACATAATGGGAAATCGAACGGTAAGGCTTTTAGCCATAAAAAAAATAATTTCCAGTAGTAAGGTATCAAGCCAGGAAGAACTTCTAAATATGCTTGAAGAAAGAGGCCTGAATTTTACCCAGGCTACTCTTTCCCGTGATTTGAAGTTTCTTAAAGTAAATAAAATTGCCGATCCCGGAAAAGGCTATATTTATGAGCTTCCTAATCACCAAATTAATGGAGATAATAATACTGCTGAAAGTCATGCAGCACAAGGCTTTATATCAATACAATTCGCAAATAATCTGGGAGTAATTAAAACATTACCCGGCTATGCTAGTAGTATAGCATCCTTAATTGACAAAACAAATCCCTTTGAAATAATGGGGACTATAGCTGGCGATGATACTATCTTAATAATTCCGCAAAATAATGTCACCGTTAAAGATGTTTTAAATACTCTTGTATTAATAATACCTGAATTAAAGGATAAAATTTAAATAAATGAAGAAAGATAAAGTAATATTAGCTTATAGCGGTGGATTAGATACTTCAGTAATTCTTAAGTGGCTGATTGATAAAGGCTATAATGTTATTGCTTACATTGCTGATGTTGGTCAGTATGATGATTTTGAGGAATCAATTAAAAAAGCTAAAGTAATTGGTGCATCTGAGGTATATGTTGAGGATTTAAGAGAAGAGTTTGTCACTAATTATATATTCCCATCAATTAAAGCAAATGCTGCATATGAGAACCGGTATTTACTAGGTACATCACTAGCAAGACCTATTATTGCGAAAAAACAAATTGAGCTTGCAAAAAAAGAAAATGCAGAATATGTCTCGCATGGAGCAACCGGAAAGGGTAATGACCAGGTACGCTTTGAGCTTTCATATTATGCATTAAATCCGGGAATTAAGGTCTTGGCACCATGGAAAATGCAAGAATTTCTCGATCAATTTAAAGGAAGAACGGATATGCTGAATTATGCAAAAGAAAAGAATATTCCTGTGAAAGCATCTTTATCCAAACCTTACAGTGAGGATGATAATCTTATGCATATAAGTCATGAAGCAGGCATCCTGGAAGATCCGAAATTTACACCTGAAAAAGACATATATACTAAAATGGTTTTACCTCAAGATGCTCCTGACAGAGAAATAAATATCGAAATTCATTTCAAAGATGGTATTCCCATAAAGGTTGTGAATAAAAAGGAAAATATAGTAAAATCCAAGCCACTCGAGCTATTTAATTACTTAAATAAAATCGGAGGAGAAAATGGAATTGGTTTACTTGATATGGTTGAAAATCGTTTTGTAGGTATTAAATCCAGAGGTGTCTATGAAACTCCGGGAGGAACTATTTTAATGAAAGCACACCTTGATATTGAAGGTATAGCAATGGACAGAGAAGTTATGCGATTAAGAAATATGCTTTCTCCTGTCTTTGCTGAAATTGTATATAATGGATTTTGGTTTAGTCCTGAAATGGATTTTCTTAGAGCAGCTATTGATAAAAGTCAGGAATTAATTGATGGAGTTGTTTATCTTACTCTTTATAAAGGAAATATCATAATTGATGGCCGTGAATCTCCCAGTTCATTATATGATAAAGAACTTTCCAGTATGGATATTGAAGGAGGATTTGATCAAAAGGATAGTGCAGGTTTTATAAAAATCAATGCCATAAGACTGATGGCTCACAATGCAATTCTCAAAAAGCAGGCTGGAAGGACGCCGCGTTAAAATCTTAATTTTATTGCTTTGCATTAATCTAAATACCTTCAAATAACTGAAGGACCTTAATATGTTATATTCTTAAATACTTATGAAACTCTGGGATAATAATAAAAAACTAAACAAACTGATAGAGGAATTTACTATTGGTGACGACAAAAATCTTGATATGTATCTTGCCGAGTTTGATGTCCTTGGTACGCTTGCGCATATTAAAATGCTCGAAAGCATTAAAATATTGAAAAAAGATGAGCTGAATTTGCTGGAAAAGGAACTAAAACAAGTATACAAACAGATAAAAGATAATAATTTTCAAATTGAAGACGGAGTTGAAGACGTGCATTCACAAATTGAATTATTATTGACCCGCAAACTGGGAGATACCGGTAAAAAAATTCATGCCGGAAGATCACGAAACGACCAGGTGTTAGTTGATATTAAACTATTTATAAGAAATAATATTAAAGCTATTGTTGAAAAAACTGAATTTTTATTTGATGTTTTAATAGATCAGAGTGAAAAATATAAAGATATCATGTTACCGGGATATACACATCTGCAGGTAGCAATGCCTTCTTCATTCGGCCTTTGGTTTGGTGCATATGCCGAAAGTCTGACTGATGATTTACAGTTTTTACTTTCATCATATAAAATTAATAATCAAAATCCTCTGGGCTCAGGAGCAGGATATGGTTCCTCATTCCCTTTAAATCGAAAAATTACAACAGATTTACTGGGATTTGACAATATGAACTATAACGTAATTTATGCTCAAATGGGAAGAGGTAAAACAGAAAAAATAACTGCAGCTGCTATTGCTGCGATTGCTGCTACTTTGTCAAAACTGGCAACAGATATTTGTTTATATACAAGCCAGAATTTTGAATTTGTCAGTCTTCCGGATGAGTTTACTACCGGGTCAAGCATAATGCCGCATAAAAAAAATCCGGATGTATTTGAAATTTTAAGAGCAAAGTGCAATAAGCTGCAAACATTAAATAATGAAATTTCATTTATTACAAATAATCTCCCGTCCGGATATTTCAGAGATTTACAAATTATTAAAGAATCTCTGTTCCCGGCTTTTAAATGTTTGGAGAATTGTCTCTCAATTGCTGCTTATGTTATAGCCAGACTTAAGATAAATGAAAATATTCTTGACGATGAAAAGTATAAATATTTATTTTCTGTAGAAGAGGTAAATAAAGAAGTATTAAAAGGTGTTCCTTTTCGTGAAGCATATTTAAAAATAAGTGCCCGTATAAAAGATAAAAAATATAAGCCTGATAAAACAGTTAATCATACACATGAAGGTAGCATAGGTAATTTATGCAACTTGGAAATAAAGGAAAAAATGAGTAAAATATTAACTGATTATCAATTTGAAAAAGCCGAAAACGCTATAAAAAACCTACTTGGTTAATATAAATGAGTAAGAAAAAGAAAAGAATAGTAGTGAGAGTAGAAATTGCCACCCTGTCTAATCGGGATGAAAAGCTTAATAAAAGAAAAATGGATCGATTAGCAATGGTTTTGTCTAATTTGCAGAATAGTGGCAAAAATCTTCTGATTGTATCTTCAGGTGCTATATCACTTGGAAAAGAAAAACTTAAACTGGAGAAGCCGTTAAAAACATTTGTTGAAAAACAGGCTGCAGCGGCTATCGGACAGGTTGAATTAATAAAACTTTACCAAAAGTTTTTTGATGAATATAACCAAATTGTTGCCCAGGTATTATTGCCCAGCGATATCATCAGTAATAAAATAAGGGTAGAAAAAACCCGAAATACTCTTGAAACACTTTTGGAAATGAATATTATCCCTATAATTAATGAGAATGATGCTGTATCAACAACTGATATTGAACTTGATGACAATTACCCGTTAGCTCTGAATGTTGCCAAAATGGTTAATGCTGATATTATTCTATTAAAATTCAACGCAAATGGTAAATTCTTAATAATTCCAAAAGGGCAGAAAAAGGCCATTCTGGCGAATAATGAATATGCTCTGTTTGAAAAAATAAAAGAATTATGCAGCATAAATGATGTTAAGAGAGTAAATAAGTTTAGTTACCCTTCTACAGTTGATGAAATAGTATATTGACATATATTATAGAAAATGAAATACAGAGGAATATTAAAAATTAAGAAAAGAATAGTAGTGAAAATTGGGACTTCTACAATATCCTATTCAAACGGGAGATTAAATTTTCAGCTAATTGAAAAACTTGCCTATGTTCTTAGTGCAATTCGTA
>CBFCXR010000116.1:0-8087 GCA_965602045.1 uncultured Bacteroidales bacterium
GATTTATGAGCATAACTCAAATTAAATGTAAAATCAGCACTACACACCAAATTTCCATCAATATATAAATTTCCGCGATCTATATTACCATCATATGTAATTCTTGCCTCATACCATGTATTAACAAGATATTCTTCAGTACTTCTTGCTTGTTCACTAAAATTATCAGCATGAAGTGCAATTTTTCCATCAGAATGAACTGCAAAACCAAGCCATCTATTATGTCCAGCACCAGAACCTGCAACCAATACCGGATAGTAATATTCAGGAGTATCTACAATTTGAAATTCGACGGATAATGTTAGTTCATCATAGGAAATAGCAGATATTTCATCCGTATAGGCATCGGAATAGTCAACAGGATTAGGACCATATCTATAAATCCCATTGCAGTATATTGAATTACCAACATAGGAGATATTTTCCAATATCATATCAGAGTAATTTCCGGTGATATCCATTGAAGTATTATTTAAAGTATAATGAGCTATTAAATACTCCTCAGAAGTTGTAAAAGATACTTCTTGTCCATATGCTGTCCCGACACTATTTGTTGCATATGCTCTAACATAGTAAGTAGTGTTATCCTCAAGGCTGGTTAAATTGCTTATAAAAATTCCGGTACCAAAGCCATCTGTGGTATGGTCGTCTGATATTGTCGGGCTTGAAGTTGTATTCCAGCATACTCCTTTAGCTGCAACTTCAGCACCACCATCAGAAGTTACATTACCTCCACTAGCAGCTGTAGTTGTAGTAATATCAGTAATTGCTGTTGTTGTGACTTCAGGTAAATTTATTTCTTCCAAGGTTGTAAATTTAATTTGATCTCCATAAGCTGTGCCAACACTATTTGTTGCATATGCCCTGACATAATATGTAGTGTATGCATTAAGTCCGGTAATATTACTGGTAAAAGAACCGGTACCTGAACCATCTGTAGTATAGTCATCAGATATTGTTGGAGTTCCGGTTGTGTTCCAGCATACTCCCCTGGCTGTGACAGCATCACCGCCATTGGAAGTAACATTTCCTCCACTAACAGCCGTTGTATCAGTTATATTACTAATTGCTGTTGTTGTTACTAAAGGTATGAATAGATCCTCAAGAGTTGAAAAACTTACCTGGCTACCAAATGCAGTACCCTCACTATTTGTTGCATATGCCCTTACATAATAAGTTGTATTTGAATTTAAACCTGTAATTTCGCTAATAAACGGATCAGAACCTGTTCCATCTTCAGTATGATTATCAGATATAGTTGGATTTGAATTTGTATTCCAGCATACTCCTTTTGAAGTTATTGATGCTCCTCCGTCAGATAATATACTGCCCCCGCTAGTTGCTGAAGTTGCAGTTATTGAACTTACTGAAGCAGTTTCAACTGTTGGTAATTCAGCTATTGGCAAAGTAAGTATATTCATAGTATCACTATAGGTTGTTCCTTGATCATTAGTTGCGTACGCTCTTATGATATATTTGGTGCCAGGTGTTAAACCAACAAGACTGCTGGTAAAACTCCCCGTTGAATCTCTTGAACCGAGCGAGGTTTTATCATTACTTACTGTAGGTGTTGTTGTTGTATTTGACCAGCAGTGCCCATGATCTGAGACTGAAGATGATCCGGTTCCCAGACTGTCAATAATTCCGGTAACAGTAGCATCTGAAGTTGTTATGTTTTCCGCGATGCCAATAGATACAACTGGTAATCCACCATGCAGGGTAGTAAATGAAAGCACATTTTCACTATATGCAAACTCATTTCCTTTTTTTACATAAGCAATAACATAGTAGTTTGTATTTGGCTTAAGTTCGGTTAAATTGCTGATATATAAGTCGGGCTGACTTATTGCCCCGTTTTCTGTTTTATTTTCATTATTCTCATAGTCGGGTTCAGTATTTGTTGACCAGCAATGTCCATGTTGATCAATTCCCTGCCCCATATCCAAGACTGTAGCCACAGCACTGGCAGTTGTGACTGAAATATTTGTAATGCTGTCAATTCTTACTTTGAATACTTTTTCAGATTCCTTTTTACATGAATTGAAAAAACTGAATATTGAAATAAGAAATAATATTAAAATCAGCGATATTAAGTGACGTCCTGATAGTTTCATTAAATGCGTTATTTAATACAAATATGCGGACTTTTTGGATATATAGAGAATCAATTATGTTTCAGGTTCTTATTAAAATTTTCTTTTAAAATAGGAATATCCTTTTAATGACGTTGATTCCCAGGGTGTCTGGTTCCCTGATGATCTTTGTTCTACTTCTTTTCTTACATTTTTAAATACTTCTTCAATTTGCAGGCCGCCTTTTTGTATATATTTTAATAAAGCCTCCGTATATAGCCCATTTTCCCCTGAACCGTCTGCCGCTGTTCTCCCGGGAGATGTTGCATAAGCAATAATTGATCCTGAGGGAGCGTCCATAAATGCAAGTCCTTTCGCTGATGCAGAACGTGACCATTTTCGCTCAAAAGGATTGTCCCGGCAGGCATCAAGAATTAAAACATTAACATTTGTTGAAGCATATTCCATCTTTCTAAGGATCCTGTCAGCTCTTACACAATCATATTCAACATCTTCGTAAGCAAGTAATTGTGATTCAACTGGGATAAGGTAATTGAACCCATCAGATTGTATGCCATGACCTGCATAATAAAATAAGCCAACATCATAACCGTACAATTTCTTGCCAAAATCATCAATAGACTTTTTCATATCTTTCTGCTGCAGATTTTCATATTTCATCACTTCAAATCCAACTTCCTGCAATGCTTCGGCCATTGATCTAACATCGTTAACCGGATTACTCAGGTTACCTCCGTATATGTAGTCAGAATTACCAATAAGCAAAGCAAGGCGTTTCTCCCCCTGATAATATATTTTCCGTGTACCGGACACAGTCTTATTATCCTCATTCTCAACCTTAACTTCAATTTTATTCTGCCCTCCTGATAATGTGAAAGGAAGACTTAATATATAGCCATCTTTAATCTTCTGACGATTAAAATCTGAAATTTGTATTATATCATTATTAAATAATGTAACTTTTTTAATGGATGAACCTGATTTAATCCTTATTTGTATAGGAATATTTGATTTGAATACTGTAGTATCTTCTATATCAGGAGAATCCCAACTTAATGTTAAAGGTGTAATTAAAGGATTAACAGGAATATCCACATAAATCGGAGGTATGTTAAATCCGGCTTCTTCCAGTACATTAATACTGAAATAGGCAGTTGTTTTATGTATATTATCGTCAGCTGCAATAACAAGTGTTGCATTTTTCCTTTCACCTGGTTGCAAATCTCCCAAATCAACAGACGAATCAAATAATAATCCCTTAAGCTTCTCATTGGCCTGTTTTAAATCTATTCTCACATTTTTTGCAACTTTATTACCGGTATTACTAATTTTTAACTCCAGTTTTGCAGTCTCATTAGCTTCAAGTACCTGATTATTGTTATTATCAGTAAGCACTTGTTCATCTACCTGAAGTTTTGGGAATCCTTTGATAGTAATTTTTTCTTCCTCAGCTGTTACAAGCCTTATTGTCTTTACTTTTCCTGATATAATCTGTGACTGTGCTGAATTTTGAAAACTCAGGGCAATAGCAAAAAATATTAATTTAAATATCAGAATATTATTTTTCACTGGTCCGTAGTTTGAACATTTTTTTAACATAACAGTAATATTTTAAAAGTTATACTTCAATGAGAGCAATGGAACTTGCCCATATGGATCATAATCGTATCCTATATGGATTTTTGGATTTAAACCTGCATCAAGGTTGCTGGTCTTACTCACATATTTTATTGCTGACCAGCCAATATCCAGTATCCATATAGCAGCAGTAGTTATGCCCATTACATTGGTCATATTAACCTGTTTAGTATAATCATCGAATAAAGTCTCCCTTTCATTTCCATCCGATTTTAAATAATTATCATATGTAGTGTTTGATTTGCCATTATAAATTAAAGCTGTTGCTAATGAGCCGTACCCTGCAACTCCAAGAAGCAGATATGGGCTTATCTTATCCATATCATAAAGTCCCCATCCGGGAAAAGCGACTGATTTAAGTAATATTCTTTCAACCTTCAAATTATTTACAGTAACCAATTCCGCCATAACCTGGACATTTATCTCATCCTCAATATCTAATCCTTCACTTCCGAAATTCCACACCACATTAAGTCCTTTACCGCCAACAATATTTTTGCCAACATGTCCGCTAATATTCCTGGCTTTTATTTCCTGACCTGATGACTTTCTTATTTCAATCCATACATTAAATCTCTCATTAGGCCTGGTATTTATAAGGTCATAGCTTACAATTAATCTGCCTGAATTCATCTCCAGGTTTGTATTCTCAATTTTTGCCACAGTTTGTGCAAAAATGTTCTTATTGCAAATTGTTGATAATAATAGATATAGTAAAACAAATATTTTGTAATATTCTTTTTTCATGATATTTAAACTGAAGTAATAATGTTAACCAATTTGATATGTAATTGTAGTCATAATTTTTATTAATAGCAAGTTACATTAAAAGTTAACTTAAGTCAAGATATATTTTACAACTGTTACAAGTTCTTACATGATCGAACATATTACATAGATGGACTAAAATAACAAAATGATGAATTTAACAGGAAAAGAAAATAGAAAGTTTAACTTTGGTAAATCTCAGGAAGCATTTTAACATCCAATTAAATAGAAAAAAGATAATAATATTTCAATTGTAAATAATGGGTAATTAATTAAATTTATTGCCGTTCTTTATTTGTATAGGTATATTTCTTATTAAAATCAGCTTGATTTGGATTTATTAATTTATTCTCATAAAGATTCACCAAGATTAAGTTATATTCTAAGACTTTTATTAAATGAAGTGTTAGGTTTAACCTATAGTATAACTCATGACAGCAAACAATTCAATGAATACAAGGGGCCGAAAATAAATTATTCCGGGAACCAGTTAAATGATAAATCAATCCAAATTATTCCGCATAAAATACTATTCGAGAATATAATTGAAAAACAGGACATTAATATTTCAGTTTGGGATAATATCAAAGTTTTTTTTCAATCGCCACAGAAGTGTGATATACCATTTGACATATTTGCAGCCAGCTTCTATCTTGTATCAAGATATGAAGAATATTTGCCGTTTAAGGAGGATAAATACGGGAGATTTGAGGCAAATGAGAGCCTTGCATTTAATAACGGATTTCTTGAAGAACCGGTAGTAAATCAGTGGGCAATAAAATTGAAGGATATTCTCCGGAAAACGTACCCCGGACTAACTATTGAGGAGAAAAAATTTGAATATATTTCTACAATTGATGTGGATAATGCATGGGCATATCTTCATAAGGGATTTTTAAGGACTGCCGGGGCATTTGGAAAATCAATATTACGATTTGATTTTAATGATTATGGTAGAAGGTTTCAGACTTTAACAGGAAATTGTAAGGATCCTTATTACACCTTTGATTATATAACTGAACAGGAAAACAAATTTGATTTTAGTTCAATTTATTTTTTCTTAACCGGGAAATATGGTAAATACGACAGGAATATTTCTTTAAGGAAATCCGTATTTCAAAACCTTGTTCTTGATAAACATGAAAAAGCAGAAACAGGCATTCATAACTCATATAACTCCGGTAAACATTTAAATATACTTAACAAAGAAATAAAGCAATTTGAAAAAGTGCTCAACACCAGAGTCGAAAAAAGCCGGCAGCACTATTTAGTCATAAAATTTCCGGATACTTTCCAGAAACTTATGCAACTAGGTATACAAGAAGATTATTCATTGGGATATAGTTCTGCAGTTGGATTCCGTGCTGGAATTTGTAATTCCTTTAAATTCTATGATTTGTCGAAAAACAAGGAGACAAACCTTACGATAATTCCATTCCAAATCATGGATATTACATTAAGAGAATATATGAAATTACAGCCTGATAAAGCGATTAACAAGATTAAAGATATTATTCTCAGGATTAAAAATGTTAATGGTACATTTGTGAGTTTATGGCATAATGAATCCCTTTCAGAGATTACTAAATGGAAAGGATGGAGAAGAGTTTATGAGGAAATGCTGGAATGTATTTACGATTGATAAATCTAAAATCCTATGGTTCATTATCTCCGGCATAAAGAAATAGATAAAGCTAAATGGGATAATTGTATTTCCGGGTCTGCGAGCGAACTTATTTATGCGTTTTCGTGGTATCTTGACATTGTAAGCCCCGGGTGGGATGCACTGGTTGAAGAAGATTATGAAACAGTTATGCCTCTCACATGGAAAAAGAAATTAGGAATTCATTATTTATTCCAGCCTTATTTTACCCAGCAATTGGGTGTATTCTCGATAAATCAAATTAATAAGGATTCAGTTAAAACATTTCTCAATGAAATACCGGGTAAATTCAAGTTTATACAGATTAGTCTTAATAAGTCTAATACTCCGGATGATTCATTATTTGATATAAATTTAAATTCAAACTATGAATTGGTTCTTTCTCCATCATATGATGAAATTTATAATTCATATTCCAGAAACTGCAAAAGAAATATAAAAAAAGCTGTAAATGAAGGGCTTACGGTTAATAGTAACGTTTCAATTCCACAGTTTACAGGTTTTTTAAAAGAAAACCTTGAGGAAAAGTTAACAGAATTAAGCAGGGATAACTACTTAACTTTAGAAAACATATTAAAAACCACAATAAAAAATAAAACCGGCAAAATTTACGGAGTATTTACAAAAGAAAATGACCTTTGTGCTATCGGTTCCTTTTTATTAAGCTCCAAAAGATGTATTTTTTCTGTCTGTGCTTCTTCAGAATATGGCAAATCATTCCAGGCCATGAGCCTGCTGGTAAATCATGAGATTAATAATAATGCCGGAAAGAATATGATCTTTGATTTTTCAGGTTCCAATATTAAAGGTATAGCCTATTTTAATAGTACCTTTGGGGCCAAACAGGTAGAATATCCCAACATTTACAGGAACAATCTACCCTGGTTTATAAAATTTCTGAAATAACAACTTAAAAGTTAAGCAGTGCCGGATTTAAAAAAATTAATCTATAATAAATATAATCCTGTAGTAAATATCCTTCCGGTTAATTTCCTGATTAATATTTCAAGACAAAAGTTAATTCTCCCCTGTTATCATATAATTAGTAACGATTACAGGCCACATATCACAAATTTATATAAATACAAAAATGTTAAATCATTCAGGTCAGATCTTGACTTTTTGCTGAAATATTACAAACCGGTTGATTTATCCGTATTAATCGATCTGATAAAAAATAATGCACAGCCAGTCTCAAAATTGTTTTTTCTTTCGTTTGATGACGGATTAAGGGAATTTTATGATGTAATCTCTCCTATCCTGCTGGAAAAGGGCATCCCTGCAACTTGTTTCCTGAATTCTGCATTTATTGACAATAAGGACTTATTTTTCAGATATAAAGCCAGTATACTGATAGAATTATTAAATAACGCAACCAGGAAATCAGAAGAATGGAAAATTATTAAAAAATGGTTTTCAGATAATCATATGTCAGCGGAAAATTATAAGCCGGAGCTATTAAAGATAAGATATGATAATAAATCCATCCTGAATGAGCTGGCAGATGTTATGGAATATAATTTTAAAGATTACCTTGATAAAGAAAAACCTTATCTTACTACACAACAAATTAATGAACTTATTAACAAGGGTTTTACATTTGGAGCCCACAGTATTGATCATCCTGAATACCGTCATATTACTTACAGTAACCAGATAAAACAAACAAAAGAGAGTGTGGAAATGATTACAGCCAGGTTTAAGCTGGATTACAAGGCATTTGCCTTCCCATTTACTGATTTTGAATTATCCCTGAAGTTTTTTCAGGAAATAAACAGGGATATCTCGCTGGATATAACTGCGGGTTGTGCAGGGATAAAACATGATAGTATTAAAAATAACCTGCAGAGAATACCAATGGATGAATATAACCTCAAGGCAAGAAACAGAATTAAAATTGATTATTTTTATTATTTGATTAAGTC
>CBFCXR010000117.1:0-8059 GCA_965602045.1 uncultured Bacteroidales bacterium
GAATTAAATTGAGTGTAACCACCCATTATTGAGAGATGCAAAACCGGAAGTTTCTCAAGTGCCGGTATCCATTGTTTAATGCTATGCTTCGCTCCTATCCCCCATAAACCCACCTTACCGTATTTCCCTATTTCCATTTTAGGCATTAATCTGACAATGACATCAGTACCCTTAAAAAGACCCAGTCCCAATTGTGCCATCGGACTTAACCAAAGACCAACACCTGTTCCCTGGGGAGTATTTATTGATGCTACGGAAGAATTCCCAATATAATAATCTATCTGGGGCCCGCGATCAGTTTCACCAGCAACAGTAGGGGCAACAGAATTTCCGGTTTGGAACCTGGTATTGTTTGATAAATCAAGATCAGCCAAATCAAATGTTTTTGCCTCTTCAGGGACAAAAGACATATTTGTAGTTATTGTTAAGTCAATTCCACCTGGTTTATGCGGTTTTGCTGTGTTATACCAGCCACCTGACAAGCTGGTTCCAATTGCGTTGGCCCATGGGGTTATATATGCCTCAAACATTTTTTCAGCATCAGAAACACCTCCTGCAAAAAATTCACCAAGAGTTTTAATCTGGGCAGAGGATGATAATGACCAGCTAATAAATAAAATAATTAAGAAAACGTTCTTACTTAACAATTTTACTGTTTTCATAGTTTGTTAGTTTTGTTTGTAATTTGCAATAAATTTAAATTTATAAAAATTAATTTTAAAATAGTATATCCTGATACATAATAATTATAGCAAGTTATTAATAATCTTGTTAATTAATTGATTGTCAGGATGTAAGACAGCAGTGATGCAATATGCTGAAATTAACATGTTAAATCTTTTTATAACAAAAATAAGATATTATATTTGCAACGCTTTTAAATATAGCATGATTCTGTAGCTCAGTTGGTAGAGCACATCCCTTTTAAGGATGGGGTCCTGGGTTCGAGACCCAGCAGGATCACAAAAATTAAAATTAACCTTCCCTTAACTTGCCAGACTTATCCTGCTTAAGGACTTAGCGGGGCTTGCATCAGCAATAAGCTCCGGTTTGCAATGCGCAAGCCTCTTATCGGTGGTATCCTAATAAGTGACAAGTATCATATTAAATTGATGATTTATATCATCTGGTATTACTTGACTTTTAGTGGTATTTTATATTAGTTTTATTACCGTAAATTAATTTTCAATACCATGGAAACAACTCTACAAACCCCACTTAAACTTGAAAAGAATATCTGCATGTCCAGCGATGAACTTGAGAGTATGGGAATATTCCCTACAAATTTACAGTGTTTTACTTATTATCATTATGTATTATATCAAAAAGAAAACCAAAGGATAATTCTAAAACCATTGCCGCACAATCTTTTTAAGATTATTAGAGTATATGACTTTTTAAGTGCCTAGACATATTTATATTTGCGGTCATATTTCTCTACTTTACATAGTAAATGATTTAATTACTTTTTGAGATTCGTCCTTCTACGGGTATTTAAAATCAGTTATAATTATTTTTTATGAAGTATCAACTTAAAGGCTGAACCTCAACATCTGAGATATGCAATGTCTTCAATTTTAGCAGTTAAGCGTAAATACTATAATGTATTTAAAGCTCCTTGCTAAAAGAATCAAGCAAACTCATGATTTTTTGTACTGAATATGGTTTTGTCAATAACTGGTCAAATCCAACATCTTTATAATCATCAAAAAATATCTTTGGATTATGTGCAGTTAAAGCAATTATCGGCATATTGTTTTTAGGCTGTTTGAAAAAATCTCTTATATGTTTTGTAGCTTCAATTCCATTCATAACAGGCATTTCAATATCCATAAGAACGATATCGATATCATTATTTTCCATCAATATTTCGATGGCTATTTTTCCATTCTCAGCTTCAAGATGCGTGTGCCCTAAATCCTCTATTATTTCACATAATAGTAACCTGTTAGTAAAAATATCATCTGTAATTAAAATCTTCATTTTCTTTTTTTAAGTAAATTATCCATCGTCAATTAACCTAACTCACTAAGAGTTTTAACAATATTCATACTGTTAATAGAAACTTTCGAACCTTCAAGATTTATTATTTTATCATGTTTAAATTCTGCTAATGTCCTGATAAAGCTTTCCTTGGTTGTGCCTGCCATTTCAGCTAATTCCCTCCTGGTTAAGGGAAATTCAAATTCACTAGATTTATATATATATTCAACAAAATATAATATAACATCTGCAATACGACCTGGTAATTGTTTATGCGACTGACTCATTAATCTGCTGAAAATAAATAAGCCATCGTTACATAGTAAATTAATTATTTTCAACG
This sequence comes from uncultured Bacteroidales bacterium, assembly GCA_965602045.1. Classification (GTDB taxonomy): domain Bacteria; phylum Bacteroidota; class Bacteroidia; order Bacteroidales; family UBA10428. Next base: position 2,327 of record CBFCXR010000117.1, read on the forward strand.
CAAATTCTCCGTTAGTTTTCAATATTTTATTAAACACTTCTCTATCTATAAAACATATTTCTGCAAATTGAATTGCCGAAGCTGAATACTGATGCATATCTCCTGCGTAAGTCGACAACAATCCCAGAAAATCATTTTCTAATGCAATCTTTAAAACTATATATTTGTTATTCCTGCTTTCCTTATAAATTTTAATCAGCCCGGATTTTACATACGTTATATGAGAAGTACGGGTATTCTGCCTGAAAATTATCTCTTTCTTTTCATATTTTACAATATTACTGTGTTGCCTAATCTCTTCAATTTCAACTTCTGATAAACAATCTCCAAACGGAATAGTAAATGGGAGATCACTATTTTGATTTATAGTCATATAATTTCAAGTAACAGAATTCTTAAATAAATATAATAAAAATAGTTGATTAATAAAATATTTATATTATAATATGGTTATATATATCACCTTTATTCAAATAACAAGTTAAATAATGAATTTTTATTTAACGATGTTATATCATGTATACGATATTAGTCAATATTTTAAGTTAAATTTAGTTTTATATCTTATTTTTTTATATATTTAGTATAGATATCTCAAATTTTTACAAATGGTATTAAAGAAAGACTATAATATACTGGTTGTTGACGATTCTACAACCAACGTGGTATTACTTGAAGCTATTTTCTATGATAGAGGTTATAAAATTGATACTGCTTTAAATGCAATTGAAGCTTTTTCAATTATTGATAAAGAAATACCTGACTTAATTTTATTGGATTTATTGATGCCGAAGGTTAGTGGATTTGATTTTCTTAAGAAATTAAGGTCAAGCAAACACACTAAAGATACTCCGGTTATTGTTGTTACAGCTTCTACTGATGACGAAAATGTTGACAGAATAATGAGATTGGGTGCTGTGGATTATATTAAAAAGCCAATTGATTTAAAATATATTGTTGATAAAGTCGAATCAGTACTTGAACAAAACATCTAACTTACAATCCCGATTATTTAATCCTGGTTAAGTTTAATACTTAGTTAAGTCTAATCTATATTGTTATTCAACTTATTATTCTTAAATTTATTCATATATTAGGATTAATTCAACAATTCATTAAACAAATCATTTTGCTGAATGTCGATTGGATAACCAGAGTTGCGAGCTAAATATGAAAAGAATACTCATAGTTGACGATAATCTGATGATGAGACGGCTGATTAGAAATGTATTCAGAGAAGATAATTATATCATTAAAGAGGCTAGAAATGGTATGGAGGGCCTGAAATTAATTGACAAGGACTCTTATGATTTGGTAATTACAGATATTGTTATGCCTGAAATGGAAGGAATTGAATTTATAATACGGCTTAAAAAAAACTTTCCCAAGACTAAAATAATAGCAATATCAGGTGGCCAGCCATATTACCTTTATATGGCTAAAAAGCTCGGCATTGATGCTATTTTCACAAAACCGTTGAATCAATCTGATTTTGTAAGCATGGTAAAAAATATTATTTAATTTTCTGAGTTTATTTTTTCGTTTTTTGTTGTTTGTTATTAAAAAATCGTTAATCAATATTCGATATTCATAAATCCCCGGCCCTGACACATCATTTTAAAATCCCGGACTTTTTACTAATTATAAAATATATTGCCTATTTTTTTATTATAAAAGATCATCTGCAACAATAAGATGTTCAGGCAAAAGAACAGAAAGCTTATTTTCATATAGCTTTAACTTAAAAATATTACTTTAAAAAAATGTTATATTAAAAAATATTATTTATTTTTAAATATAAAGTCTTTCAATTTTGTAGAAATTTGACTAATGCAATTCATATGAAAAACAGAAAGGAATTTGTTACTCAAATCACAATATTAGCTGTTGTTATCTCTATGATTTTACCAATTACTGCTTTGTTCATAGATTTAATTGTTCAAAAAGATGTCACTTATTCAGTTAAGGGATTTCTAAAATTATACTCCGAAAATGCTTTACACTGGGTTATTTTATCTCTGTTAATAGTATTGCCGACTCTTGTTTTTTTTGTTGCCCGGATATTTTCCGGAAGACTTGCCGAAAAGCAAAAAATTATTGATTACGAGCAGAACAGGACAAAAATAATAGCTGATTTTACACAGGGCCTGATAAAGGAAGATTTTTCCAAAGAATTAGAAATTAGTGATGATGATATTCTCGGTAAATCCTTATTGAATCTCAGGGACACATTAAATACAAATAAAGAAAATGAGATCAAGCGAAGAAACGAAGATGATCAGAGAAATTGGAGTGCTGAAGGTCTGGCAAAATTAAATGAAATTCTGAGAAATGACATAAATGATATAGAAGCACTTTCATTTAATGTAATTAAAGAATTGACAGAATATATAGATGCCAGCCAGGGAGGCTTCTATACGTTAAAAAATGGTGAAGGAGGCAACAAGTATTTTGATTTGACTTCCTTTTTTGCATATGACCGGAAAAAATTTGCAAACCAGCGGATTGAGTGGGGTGATGGTTTAATAGGCACAAGTGCATTGGAAAAAAGGTCAATCTATCTGACCGATGTTCCTGAAGATTATGTTAATGTAACATCAGGACTGGGATATACAAATCCTAGTACAGTGTTTATTGTTCCCTTAATAAGGGAAGAAGAAATATTCGGTGTGATTGAAGTTGCATCTTTAAATAAATTAGAACCATATCAAATTGACTTTGTTGAAAAAATTGCTGGTAGTATTGCCTCCACATTGTCACTGGCAAGTATTAACATAAGAACCTCAAAACTCCTTGAAGAAACAAAAGCCCAGACGCAAACATTATCATCCCAGGAAGAAGAAATGAGGCAGAATATGGAAGAACTTCAAGCTACCCAGGAAGAGGCAACTAGACAAGCCAAACAATTTGTTTTATTGGAAAATACTATAAATCATACATTAGTTCGTGCAGAATATAATAGTGAAGGGTATTTACTTTATGCAAATACAAAATTTCTTAATAAACTTGAATATACTAAAACAGAAGAAGTAGAAGGCCAGCATATTACAGCTTTTATAGATAAAAAAGACAGGCAGTGGTTTACTGAAATATGGAATAACCTTTCGAAAGGTGGAAGACATTTTGAAGGATATATGAAACACTTAACAAGAACAGGAAAAGACTTATGGACGATGGCAACATATACCTGCATACGCCACGAAGATGACAAGGTTAATAAAGTTCTTTTCCTGGCTCTTGATGCAACCGAACAGAAGAATCTTAGCCTGAAAATGGAGGGTATTATTAATTCTGTAGATCGTTCGGGGATAAAGCTTGAACTTGATATTAGCGGTAATATTATTGATCATAATGAGACATTTCTAACATTATTCGGATACTCGCAAAATGAAATTTCTTCACTAACCGTTTTCGATTTGATAGATAATCTGGAACTTGACAACTTTAGCAATAAATGGGATACAATCATAAAAGGTATTGGATATCAGGGAAAGTTAAAGGTTAAAATAAAAGATGGAGAAAATAAATGGATTAGAGGAGCTTTCAGTGCAGTGTATGATATGTATGGCGATGTGGATAGAATATTCTTTATCGGACAGGATGTTACCAATGAAATAAAGATAGAAATTGAGATGAGAGAGCAGACAGAAATTCTCAAAAAACAAGAAAAATTACTGCGGGAATCAAGAAAAGAATTAAGTAAGCAATTGCGTGATGTAAAACTGGAAATAAAGAATGAATGCAGAAATATCGAGCTATTAAATAAAAGATATGAAATAATTTTTAATAATGCTGTAGACGCTGTTATCACTACCAGTAGCGACAATAGAATAATATACTTTAACAATACTGCAGAAAAATTGTGGGGATATAATAAAGATGAGGTGTTGAACAGGGATATAGGAATTTTATTCTCTAATAAGGTTATAGATGAAGACAAATTTGTTGCAGCATATGTTGGAACAGGAGATGCTAAAATAATCAATACCAGAAAAAAGGTTACAATAGCTGCTAAAGACGGAAAAGAAAAGCCAGTCTTACTTTTACTGTCCAAGGCTAAGGTTGAAAATGAAATAACATATACTGCATTTGTACAAAATATTGGAAGTTAACTTATGCAGGATTTTAGAATACTAGCGATTAATAAAATTTGAAAATATAATTTCAATGCCCATAAGTTTCTTAAATAATACAGACGAGTTTAAATTTCTGCAATTAAAAAAAATACTTGAACTTGAGAATATTGGATTCTGGATTAAAGCTCAGGATGATGATAATATATGGTTTTCAGAAATAGCAGCCAGCCAAATTGGAATAAAAGACAAAAAAACAACTCTAAATACGGATTATTTCCTAAGTAATGTTTTTCAGGAAGATAGATTAAGCTTTGAAAAATACCTGAAAGAAAGAATAGATAAAGGAACCGTTTTAGAACACAAGTTTAAATTCAACAAGCTGGATTCTGAAACTAAGGAATTATTAAATTTTCTAACTAAAATCACAATAATCCGTAACCCTCGCACTAAAAAAGATTTTGTTATAGGAACTTTATTTGATATCACAGGAAAAGAAAAGTATGATAAAGAACTTACCAGACTTAAAGAAAAAGCTGAAGATGCAAATTTGCAGAAGAATATTTTCCTGTCTAATATTTCACATGAAATAAGAACTCCTATGAATTCGATAATTGGATTTTCTGAATTGTTAAATATTGGTATTCTTAACGCTTCAAAACGAAAAGAATATGTTAAAATAATAATAAACCAGGGTCAGCAATTACAGAGACTTGTCGATAATATATCCGAATTAACAAAATATGAGACCGGTGAACTAAGTATTAAAAAATCTCCCTGTAATATTAATATATTGCTTAATGAATTATTAACAAGCTTTGTTCTGCAAAAAAAACAACTTAACAAGGAACATCTTGAAATAAAACTAAACCTGCCTGAATATAAGGAAATAATAGCCTATACTGATTCGGGAAGGATAACTCAAATATTATCAAATCTTATAAATACCTCAATATGGTTTACTGATAAAGGCTATATAGAGTTTGGTTATAGGCAAACTGATGATTTGAAATTGCAATTTTATGTTAAGGACACTGGAATTGGATTTACTAAAGTCGAACAAAAATATATATTTGACAGACTATTACAAATAGAAGACACTGTTATAAAGAAATTCGAGGGACTTGGACTTTGCCTTACGATTTCAAATGGTTTGGTTAAACTTCTTGGTGGAAAATTATGGGTGGAATCAGAACCGGGAAAAGGTTCAGCATTTCATTTCCAGATACCTTATGAAGAAATACCTATGGAAAGCATTTTGGACGAACCTGAGGATGAAAAGGGCCTGACTGAATATATTTGGAAAGATAAAGTTATATTAATTGTTGAAGATGATGAAGTTAACTATAAATTCTTAGAAGCAGTTCTGCAAAATACACAGGCTCAGTTATTGCTGGCTACCAATGGATATCAGGCCGTTGAATTATGTAAATCAATAAGCAAAATTGATTTAATACTGATGGATCTTAGACTTCCAAAAATGAATGGTTTTGAGGCTACACGACGAATTAGAAAATTTAACAAAACAATACCAATTATTGCTCAAACAGCTTTAGTGCTTGAAAAAGAGAGGGAAAAATGCTTCGAAGCAGGATGTACAGACCAGATTCTTAAACCTATTGAAATTGCAAAACTTACTAAAATGATTAATTTCTATCTT
>CBFCXR010000118.1:0-8048 GCA_965602045.1 uncultured Bacteroidales bacterium
AAAGATTTTGTTGAGAAAGAAGAAATTGTTTTTAATAAAGAAAATTATTCTGAATCAAAAAGGATCTTACAGTTCTATGATCATAAAACTAAATAGAATAAAATGAAGAAGATTCTTCTGGCTGTATCCCTGTTAACTTCTCTAACCTTAAGATCGCAGACCGATAATATCTTAATAAAAAAAAATTATGACAACAGATATTTCATTGACCTGATAAAAGATCTGGGAAAAAGTACGACAATTAATTTCTTTTACGACAGCAATGATATTGATAGTATAAAAGTCGTACAAAGTGAAGTCCCGGCATCACTTAATCGTATATTAGACAGTACTTTAAACAATAATTATTCTTATATTATTAATAATAACAATGTAATAATTACACAGGATTATAAAATAGACACCAGCTTACCTTATTATTTTACAGTTGATGCATTTTTAAATGAGAAGGCAAAAAAAGAGATTGTAAATGCAGATTTCCTCAAGGAAGAAGAAGTAAAAGAAAAAATACATGATGACGGGATTATTAAGTTAGGAAGCCCTTCTGCCGGAAACGATGGAAAACAGGCAACTGTTTCAGGCTACATTAAAGAATCTGAAACAGGCGAACCAATTATTGGATGTGTGGTGTATATTAAAGACCTGGAAATTGGAACCGTTTCAGATCTTTATGGATATTACGTTTTATCATTACCAAAGGGTAGATATGAAATAGACTACATATTTATTGGAAGAAAAAAAGAAAGTAAAAAAGTTTATTTATACGACAATGGAAGTTTGAATGTTAATCTTAAAGAGGAACTAATTGAACTCAAAGGAGCGGTAATTACTGCTCATAAAGAACATAATGTTAAAGGATTACAGATGGGTATAAATAAGCTTGATGTAAAAACCCTGAAACAAATACCCTCTTCTTTGGGTGAAGTTGATCTGTTAAAATCGGCCCTGTTACTTCCCGGTGTCCAAACAGTTGGTGAGGGGGCTTCCGGTTTTAATGTCAGAGGAGGAAGTACAGATCAAAACCTGATTCTACTCGACGGGGCTCCAATTTTTAATTCTTCTCATTTGTTCGGTTTTTTTTCCGCCTTTAATGCTGATATAATTCGTGAATTTAAATTATATAAGAGTGGTATACCTGCCAAATATGGTAGCAGAATAGCCTCAGTATTTGATATATCAGTAAAAAATGGTGACCGGAAGAAAATTTCAGGAAGCGGAGGAATTAGCCCGATAACAAGCAGGTTAATATTAGAAGGCCCGATATTAAACCATAAAGGTTCTTTTGTAATTGGAGGCAGACGTACTTATTCTGAATGGCTTTTAAAAAAAATAGATGTTAAGGAACTGAAATATAGCAGTGCTTCCTTTTACGATTTTAATGCAAAACTTAATTATGATATAAATGATAATAATACATTAATGGCATCTTATTATAGCAGTTCAGATTATTTCAGGCTCAATTCTGACACCACATATAATTATAAGAATTTCAATACCAGCATCAATTGGAAACATAATTATTCCAGTAAAATTTATTCAACCCTTTCAGGTATATACAGCAATTACAATTACCAGATAAAAAGTAATTCAAATCCTTATAACGCATTTGAAATTGATTATAATATTGATTACAGAGAGCTGAAAACCGAGTTTTCATATTTCCCAAATGAAAACCACACTTTAAATTTTGGAAGTTCAATAATAAGGTATTCTTTAAATCCTGGTTCCAGAAAACCGGATAGTGAGTTGTCTATTATTAGTGAATTAAACCTGGCTGAAGAAAAAGGCATAGAAACGGCATTGTTTTTTGCAGATGAGATAATTGTGACTAACAGGTTATCTGTTAATGCAGGAATTAGATTATCCGGTTTTTTTGTTTTAGGTCCGGATACAGTATACGATTACAATCCTAATGTTGCAAAATCTGAAAACGCAATAACTGATTCAATAATTCATTTCAATAACGATTTAATAAAATTTTGGAAAAGTCCGGAATTGAGGTTCTCTTCCAGATATAAAACAGGAAATAATAGTTCCATAAAATTAAGTTATAGTGAAGGGGTGCAATATATACATATGATGTCGAACACCACGGCGATTTCTCCAACTGATATATGGAAAATGAGTGACGCCTATATTCCACCACAAAAGGGAAAACAAATTGCCCTGGGATACTATCAGAATTTGAGCAAAAACGTAATAGAAGCATCTGTTGAAGTATATTATAAAACCATTGAGGATATTATTGATTATAAACCGGGCACCCGGTTAATTTTAAATCCCAATTTAGAAAGATACATCCTTAATGGTATTGGTAAAGCATATGGAGTGGAGCTTCTGGTAAAGAAAAAATACGGGAAATTAAATGGTTGGATTGGCTACACCTACTCATCCAGCAAAATTAAAATTGACGGGCCTTTTATTGAAGAAAAGATAAATAATGGAGAATACTATCCTACTAATTATGATAAACCACATGATTTTACATTAGTTTCTAATTATAAGTTTACACGCCGATTTAGCGTTTCAAGCAATGTAACATATAGCACCGGCCGTCCTATAACACTACCCGTATCCAAGTTTTTTTTCCGGGATCGTCAATTGGTACATTATTCAGAAAGGAATCAATTTCGAATACCTGATTATTTCAGGTGGGATTTGTCTTTAAATATTGAAGGTAGCCATAAAAGGCAGAAACTGGCCCATAGTTCATTATCAATCTCCGTATATAATGTTACAGGCAGGGACAATGTATATTCCATATACTTTATAAGTAATCCGAGGAAACAAGTAAATGCATATAAACTGTCAGTTTTTGCTTATCCCATACCAACTGTAACATATAATTTTAAATTTTAGCAACATGAAAAGAAAGATTCCAATATTGCTTATTTTCTTTTGTCTGTTTCTTTTTGAAAATTGTGTTGATCCGTATACACCGGATATTGAGGGTTACGGTAATCTTCTGATAGTTGACGGATTAATTACAAATAATAAGGGGCCTTATCAGGTTAAATTAGCAAGAAGCTTTGCTTTTGATGAATATTTTCAAAAGAACGTCGATGAGGCTAATGTTAAAGTAATCGATAATCTTAGTAACGGATATCTTTTCGAAGAAATTGCCAGTGGGGTATATCAGAATATTGATACAAGCTTCAGAGGAGTTATTGGAAACGCTTATAAACTTTCAATAATTACAGAAGATGGACAAGAATATGAATCAGAATTTCAGGAATTGAGATCCGCGGCAGTAATTGATAGTATTTATTATCAATACAAACCCTCCCCGGATGGAAATACTAAAGGTATACAAGTTTGTATTAATTTACATGACCCGGAGAATAATTCCTGGTATTATGGGTGGACCTATTCAGAGACATGGGAATTCAGGGTACCCTATGTTAAATTAAGAAGCAAAGGTGCTTTTCATGTTTGTTACAAAAGCAATACGTCAAATGAATTGATAGTTGGCACTTCAGAGAATAATCAAAAGGACCAACTCAAAGATCATCCTGTTTATTATATAAGTTATGATAACAACAGATTAAGATATAAATACAGTACATTAATACAGCAATATGCTATAAGTGAAAATATTTATAAATGCCTGTCCGAATTAAAGAAAATAAACGAAGCCGGAGGTTCTTTGTTTGATGAGACACCATCGGCTTTAAGAGGTAATGTGTACAATATCAGTGATGAAAAAGAAATCGTTTTAGGTGTTTTCCAGGTATCAGGCGTCTCTGAAAAGCGAATTTTTATTGAACATGAAGATTTACCTGAGAAAGGATATATACGCAATGGTTTCGAGTTTTGCGAAAGAATTGTAGTTGGAAAAAATATCACAAATACTGTAGATTCCTTATTGGATAGAGGAATGGTGATATTGGATACACTCAGGGAGCCATTCCGGGTAGAGATGGTTTCCGGACCGGTATGTTATGATTGTAGACTATCAGGAACGCTGGAAAAACCAGGCTTTTGGGAATAAAAAAAAATTGAATAAATGAAACCAACAGAATACATTTTATTATTATTTTTTTGTTTGATGTTTTTTTCATGCATTGAACCTTATCATCCGGATATTAAAGGATATGAGGACTTATTGGTTGTAGATGCATTAATTACAGATAGGCCGGGGCCATATAAAGTAAAACTGGCACGCAGTTGTGCTTATAATCGTGGAATAGCAAAAAATGTCCATGACGCAGATGTTAAAATTGTTGATCAACACGGAAATGAGTACATTTTTTATGAAGTCACAATAGGTTTGTATCAGAATATTGATAGTTCATTCATAGGAGAAAGCGGAAATGCGTATCAATTATCAATTACAACTAAGGAAGGTAAAGAATATAAATCCGATTTTCAGTTGATGAAACCGCCTGTTGAAATTGACAGTTTGTATTACAAGTTTGATCCGGGCCATTCGGTAGATGAGTATAGAGTTCAGATTTATATTGATACTCATGACGCGAATAATAACTCAAAATTTTATTGCTGGACTTTTGAGGAAACATGGAAGTTTGCTGTTCCTTATCAACGGAAACAAAGCAAAGATACTCTAAAGATTTGTTATGCAAGTTATGAATCAAAGGAGTTTATTATTGGTAGTTCGGAACAGAATAAAGTCGATCAATTAATAATGTATCCCTTAAACAGTATCAGTTACAATACCAACCGGTTAAAATACAGGTACAGTATCTTGATGTATCAGTATTCTTTAAATGAGAATTATTACCGGTATATAAAACAGTTAAAAGAAATTAACGAACAAGGAGGCTCTCTGTTTGATGTGGCACCAACAGTAACAAAAGGAAACGTTAAAAACGTTAACGATGAAACAGAAACGGTTCTGGGCTTTTTCCAGGTATCATCTATTTCTGAAAAACGTATATTCATAGATAACAAAGATCTGCCATATTCTATTTACATTCCTACCGGATTTGAATTTTGTGAAAGGACTATAGTATCCGCTGCAGAAGCAGATTCAATAGCCGAGGCTCGACATTTGGTAATATTTGACACTCTTACTGTTGATATTGTCCTGTTGCCAAGTGTTAGTTGCTTTGATTGTAGAAAATCAGGTTCTTTAACTAAACCTGAGTTCTGGATTGATTAATTTATTTAGGAAGTAGTTTAAAAATGAAAAATACTAAAACATACCTGGTCCTGATTCTATTAACCTTTCAAAATGTATATGCTGGTAATACTGAAAACCCGGAGATTCTTAATAATAATTACCAGATTAAGGAAAGAATATTTCTTGATATAAGCAAAGAATTATTTCTTGCAGGTGAAAAAATATATTTCACCGTATATTGTTTCGATCCTTCCCTTGAAATTAAAACAGGCTTTAGCAGGATAGCCTATATTGAATTTTTTAGTCAGGATAACAAACCTTTACAGCAGGTAAAAGTTTTAATGAACAATGGATATGGCTCCGGATATTTAGAAATTCCCAAAAAGGCAGCAACTGACTATTATTTCATCAGATCATACACGAATTATATGAAAAATGAAGGAGCCGGGGTATTCTTTAAAAAACGTCTGAAAGTAATTAATCCGTTTTATAATCTTCAAGCAGAAAGTGTCCGGAAAGAAATGATTCCAGATTCTGTTACTATTCTTTTATTCCCTGAATCAGGCAATTTAATAGCTGGCTTGCCGTCAAAAATTGCCGTCAGAATTACAGGGGCAGATGGGTATTATTCATACGTTAATTGTAATGTTATGGATAGAAACAATCAAATAATTATTGACTCTGTTAAGATTGATAAAAATGGTTTTGGATATTTTGATTTGACCCCTGAGAAGAACCAGAAATACATATTTAATACCAAACTCGGGAAGTATAGTTTTACAGCCCCTTTACCTGAAATCAGACCTTACGGTATAGCCATGTCGGTTGCACTGGAAAACAATGAATCATTGGCAATTGAATTGAAATACAATAATTACAAAAATTATCCATTAGCCTTAGTTTTTGAAAAAAATGGTATAAATAAAACTATCAGAAGTTATATTTATGAAAGTGTCAATAAAATAACAATTCCCGTAAATGAACTTCCCGGCGGCATAGGACAGTTGCATTTGAAAAATATTTTAGGTGAAGATATATTACAAAGGAAGATATATGTTCCGTTTCAGAAAACTATTTCTGTTCAAATAAAAAATGACAGGGAGTTTGGGACAAGAGAGGAAGTAGAAGTAAAGATAAACACAAAAAACAGCTCAGGGTTGACAGAGCCGGCAAATGTAAATTTGTGCGCATATTATTTAACAGACACAAAGAACCAGATTATTGCCAATCCATTTTATCTTGAACAATTAAGATATGACATAAAAAGATTACTTAAAATTGAGAATTATGACTTAATTGAAGAAATAGTTCATAACAAAAATGAAATAAATAAACTATTACTTTTCGCATCCGATTCAGAGGATAAATCTGTTATTAATAAAAGAATGGAGTTTTTGCCTGAAATTTACGGAGATATTATAAGTGGCCGTGTTTTTAATAAAAAACAGGCTTTTGCTCTTACTAATAAGAGGGTATATTTATCATTTTTAGATACTGTTTCATATTTAAACATTACATCCACCGACTCCGCGGGTAATTTTATTTTTAACCTGTTTAATAATCCACCATGTTCTAATCTAATAATAAGTATAGACGATACATCGCAAAATTACTCAGTGGATCTGGATCCGGAGTTTTATCCATATTTTTCCACAGTATATAAGAATACATATATTCCAGGTACCAACGATAAAGAAAAAATACGACAGGCCAAAATCAATTTACAAATTGAAGATTTGTTCAGTAAAGGAGATACTATTAGAAATACTACGTATGCTAAATTTGATTTTTATGGATTTCCTACAAGTAAATATCTTTTTCACTACTATGTAGACCTTCCTAACCTTAATGAGTTTGTATTTGAAATTGTTGATGGATTAAAGGTAAAAAAGAGAAAACAATTATATGAATTCAGAATAATTCAAATAGATGGACCTACACTCAAAGAAAAGCCTTTATTTATGATTGATGGAATACCTTATTTTAAGAATTTAAGTAGTATAATTAAAATTAAACCAGCTCAGTTAAAATCGATCTCCCTGATTGAACAGTATTACTTTTTCGGTAAGTATTTATTCCATGGGGTCGTGGATATTAAATCCAATGAAGGAGACTTCGGGTTAATCGATTGGCCGGAAACCGCCTTTAATTTTGATTATGTATGCTTTCAGGATTCCGACAATCAGAAAAAAATTAAATACGCAATACAGGATATTGAAAATAAGCGTAAACCCCTATATAACAATACCCTATACTGGAATTCTAAAATATTGACTAATGTGGATGGTGAAGCAACTGTTACTTTCCATACCGGAGATAATAAAGGAGAATATCTAATCAGGGGAACTTGTATTACAGAAAACGGCAGTATAGGATATTTTACCAGCCGGTTTGAAGTAAAATAAACATGGTATTTATCAAAACAGGAATCATAACACAAAAAGTTTTGGTTTGTGTGTCTTCAAAGTAAGTTGGACAAAATAAATGTATGAATTAAGTGGTGATTTTACTAATTTAATCAGTAACGGCTAAATAAATCCGACAATATGGTTGACAAAACTTCTGCTTAATTTGATGCAAAATCATTCAATCGTTTTAGGATATTTGGTTAGGTTTATTATTTAATGAATTATTAGTCTTTATAAAAATATAACATATTTGGGCGAAGTTTTTATTTTCTTACAGTAAAACTCACAAATGGTATACCGATAGGAAGAATTTCAGTATATATGTCGGAATTATTGATAAAACCAAAATCTACTGAAATATTTCGGGCAATAAATTTAATTCCATAGTTAATTAAATAATTACTCTTAAATTCCGGAAATCTTAAATATTCAGCTTCTAAGGCAATCCTGTTTGTTACCCTGTATATTCCGTTTAAAATAATATATGGTTTTTTGTTATTTTCATTACTGTTAAGAACATTGTACCCTAAGCACATCCCAATATTTCTATCTTCACT
>CBFCXR010000119.1:0-7971 GCA_965602045.1 uncultured Bacteroidales bacterium
CGCCATCGAGGTTGCTAATGTTAAACATGTATATGAAGCTCTGAAAGCAGGCATTGATATACTTTGGATTGGGGCACGAACATCTGCCAATCCCTTTGCTGTGCAAGACATCGCTGACTCACTTAAGGGCGTGGATATTCCGGTTATGATTAAAAATCCTGTTAATCCTGATGTGGAATTATGGATAGGTGCCATTGAACGAATTAACAATGCAGGTATTAAGAAAATTGCTGCAATACACAGAGGATTTTCGACTTACAGCAAATCACTTTACAGGAATAATCCGCAATGGCAAATTCCAATTGAACTTAAACGCAGAATCCCCGAATTAGTTATTATTACTGATCCAAGTCACATTTGCGGCAGCAGGGATTTGATTTTTGAAATTTCACAGAAAGCAATGGATTTAAATTTTAACGGACTGATGATCGAAACACATATAAATCCTGAAAAAGCTTTAAGCGATGCGGATCAGCAAATAACTCCAAATGAGCTTAAAACCCTTCTTTCCAGGCTAATTTTAAGAAAGGCTGATATTGAAAATACTATGTTACTAACTACGCTAGAAGAACTCAGACAGGAAATTGACAGCTATGATAATAATCTTCTGAATATCCTGGAAAAACGTATGGCTGTGTCAAAGTTAATTGGAGAATACAAGAAGAAACATAATATAACAATATTACAAACAAGCCGGTGGGATGAGATATTGAGAAGACAAATTGAAATAGCAGAAAAAAAAGGCCTTAGTGAAGAGTTTATTGTAAAAATATTTAGAGCAATTCACCAGGAATCAATAAACCATCAGACCAGAGTAATGAATGAATAAATTGTAAATAATGAAAATCATTGAAATAAAAACTGATACTAAAATTTCAAAAATACTTATAGGAGAAAAACTTAAAAACCTGTCAAATTATCTGCCTGACGCAAAAACAGTAATTATAACTGACAAAAACGTGTCGCATTATTATAAAAAGGATTTCCCTCCTTTCAGGATTATTGAAATTGGAATGGGTGAGAAAATCAAAGTCCTTGATACTCTTGAATATATTTTTAATAAGTTTATCGAGTTTGAAATAGACCGCTCCTCATTCATTGTAGGAATCGGAGGAGGAATAATTTGTGATATTACAGGTTTTGCAGCCTCAATATTTATGAGAGGACTTAGATTTGGCTTTGTTTCCACAACGTTACTCTCTCAGGTTGATGCTAGCGTGGGCGGTAAAAATGGAGTAAACTTCAAAGGATATAAAAACATGATTGGCGTTTTTAATCAACCTGAATTTGTCATTTGTGATAATGAGATGTTAACAACTCTGGAGGATAAGGAATTCTATGCAGGTTTTGCTGAAATTGTCAAAGCAGGTCTGATAAAAAATGAGGCTGTTTTTAGTTATCTGGAGAATAATTATAACAAAGCACTTAAACAGGATGCAGATGTAATAAATAAGATAATATATGATTCTGTGATGATTAAATCAGAAGTTGTTGAAGGTGATGAACGTGAGAAAGGCGAAAGAAGAAAACTTAACTTTGGCCATACATTTGCTCATTCATTTGAAAAACTTACAGGAATACTTCATGGCGAAGCTGTTAGCATCGGAATGGTTATAGCATCAAAAATATCTAAAAAATTAAATATGATTGCTGATGAAGAAGTATTAAGAATTAAAAGTCTCCTGGAGAATTTAAATCTTCCAACGTCAATAAATATTGAAACAACAGAGGTTCTTAATGCAATAAGACAAGATAAAAAAAGGGATGGTGACACTATCCATCTTGTTTTATTGGAAAATATTGGAAATGCAATTATTAAACAACTTTCTTTAAAACAACTGGAGGAAATAGTACATGATTTGCGTAGCGATTTCAGATAAAAACATAAGTAACTGCCTTGCAGCTTTAGAACAAGTTGAAATGGCTGAAATCAGACTGGATTTAACCGGATTTAACATTGAAGAAATTGAAAAAGTTTTTTCTCTGCCAAAAAAGTTGGTTGCTACATTACGTCCGGATAAATGTAGCGATGAGGAAAGAATTATTAAATTAAAAACTGCTATTAAAGCCGGGGCAAAATATGTTGATTTGGAATTTGAGTCACCCGAAGATTACAGAAAAGAATTGATTGGTTACGCCCATCGGAATAACAGCGATGTTATTATTTCTTATCACAACTTTAAAAATACGCCTGATACCTATATCTTAAACAAAACTTTGAAGGATTGCTTCAATTATGGGGCAGATTTAGCCAAGATAGTAACAACAGCTGTTGTAAATATGGATAATGCAAAAATATTGTCACTATATAATAATCCTGGCAGGATTATCGCATTTTGTATGGGAGAAATGGGAAAACTAACCCGAATTATCGCACCCTTTCTGGGAGCTGAGTTTACTTTTGCTGCTATGGACGAGGGTGATGCAACCGCTCCCGGTCAGATAAAATACTCTGATATGAAGAGTATTATGGATAAACTTGAGGCAACCATAGGTTAGGCTGCTATTTACAATTCTCATTCACAGTGCTCAAGTAAATATTCAATAGCCCTGTAGTCACCCTTTTTCTTTGCTTCCTTCCAGTTGTAACAGGCTCCCTCCATATCTTCTGTTTCAAAACAGGCAATGCCCAAAAGAAAATAGGTTTCACCATCATTGGGTGACAGATCCAAGGCCATAGATAAGTCACTTATTGCATATTTGTATGTTTTGGACTTCAGGTATGTTCTTCCCCTGTCTTTGTAATATTCAGGATTTGATTTATCTAAACTCAGGTTTTTGTTGAAATATTTTAATGCTTCAATATAGTTTTCGTTTAAATAATGTAAGTTACCACATAATGCAATTGCTTCCTGATCGTGTTCGAAATATTTTAAGTAAGTTACAACATCCCTGAGGGCTGGTTTATACTCTTTTAATTTAGCATATGCCTTCGCTCGTTTTATATAAAGAGTAAATTCTGCCGGCTCTTGCCTGAGGGCTTTTGTGAAATCATTAATAGCATCTTTAAATTTGCCCAGTTCAAAATAGGCATTCCCTCTTTCAACATAGTATTTAATAATTCTATTTTCAATTGAAATGGCTATACTCCAGTCTTCAACAGCTCCTTTATAATTATTAAGTTTCTCATTTACTTTTGCTCTGCAGGCATGTAATTTGTATGCATATTTAGATTCCGGTATCTTCTCATCTAATAACACCAGTGCATCAAGATACATTTCTTTTTTCACCATATAGTCAACTTCTTTTATAGTCTCTTCTTCATTTGTGTACCAATTGCCCTGCCAAAGCATATACCATTCGTCACTATACTGTAAATCATTATAAGCATCATCTTTTCTTATAACCTTTTCATTCATGCGGTATCCTGATTTAAGATGACTTTTTAAATAGGATAAAGATTCATCGTTATTTCCGAGCCTGGCATATGTTTTTGATATCCACAAATCAGCGAGACTCTCATTCAGTGCGTTAGTTTCCTGAAAATCACGCATAGCTTTATTAAGGCTGTCAGATTTATAATAAGCTTTACCTCTTTTGAAATATAGTCTTGCACTACCAGGACTTAGTTTTATTGCCGATGTCAGATAATTAATCGCTTCATCATATCTGCCCATTTGCATATATGCTGCTCCTTTGCAATATAGATCATCTGATTCCTGTGCATTTGATGCCGGAATAAAAATAAAAAACAATGATATATAAATCAGCCTTTTCATTTAAGTTCTATTCACTTGATTGACCTGAAGATTTATCCGAGAAAACATGTATAAAACCTACCAGATTTCTAACCTCAATGCCTGCTATTCTTGGTTCATAAACATCACAAATGTAATAATAAACTCCTGAAGGAACTATCATATTTGTCCTCATATGTTTACCATCCCATTCAATAAAGGGATTATCATCTGACTTAAAAACAAGTTGTCCCCATCTGTTAAATATTTTAATTTCAACTTTTAAATTATCAATTATTTCTTCAGGGACTTTTGCAATAAATTTATCGTTAATATTATCATTATTTGGCGAAAATACATTCGGGAGCTCAAAATAAGTACACTCATCCGTGCAAACCCTGTTTGAAAACTCACTCTCATTTTCAAAAGAATCAACTGCAGTAACATTATAACACCCCCCCAATTGCATAACTTGTTCAAGCTTATGATGATAAATTGTGTCAGTTGCAGAAAAAGTACTGGCTATTGAATCAATGTCACCTTCTAACGTTGCGGAGTAATAAATATTATACCTGACTACATCATCCGCACAATAATTATTCGGATTAGTCCATGTTAAAATATTTTCAACACTATCACATAAAGATATCACTGATAAAACAGGAGGACACGGCGGAGTCAAATCCTCCGGAATTCCGCAATTTATATGTGACAGGTTCTCATTTACATATATAGCACCTTCAATAGGTCTCCAGCCAAGGCTTTTAACCTGATAACAATATTCAGATCCATTTTTCAGGTTATTATCTATATATTGACCTTCCTGTGTAATACCTATTGAATCAAAATCAGAAGAAATATTGTTTTCTCTGTAAACAATGTAATCAGTGTTTATCCATGGGACTTTTTTCCTGAAATCGAGAGTCAACTGGTTATCATCAGGTGTAATATCAATATAAATTGTTGATGCTATTTCATTTACTCCTTCGCTGATTTCAAATCTGTTTCCTTCAGTGTTATTAAAAAGTTTTACCGAATAATAATACGGAAACTTAACAGTATTCAAAGTATCATGATAATAAGTTGTGTCATTTAAATCCGGTCTTAAGATCGAATCAAGCATTAATAATTCATCTCCGTTGGATGTGGAATCAATAAGGATCTGGAATACATATGGTCCCGGTGCAGCAATAGTATCAATATTCCGTGGTTTAGCCCATGATATAAACACTCCCCCGTTATTCTCATCAACTCGTGTAACACTAACATTAGTAATTGCAGGTTTTCCGGGTATCAATGATGTACAAATATGTTCTGATGGAAAACTTTCCGAACCATCGGCATAGTATGCAGTAATAAGATAGCAATACTCCATACCCTGAATTAGACCTTCTCCGTTATTATCATCCGTAAAAAAAGTATTACTATGTCCTGTCACCTCACCGGCTTTTTGAAATCCTGTATTAAGAGGCACACCCGGATTACAGCTATCCGGCTGAAAATCAAAATCTCCTTCCCTGCGGTAAATATAATATCCTTCAATATTATCACAAATGTTTGGAGCCCAGGTAAGATCAACGTCGGTACTTGTTGGGGAAGCTGCTAATCCTGATGGTGCGGGACCAAGAACCATTATAGAAAAATTACTGATATTAACAAGGCTAATGTCGTTAAGAGTATCTCTGCTTTCAAAAATAACATGATAAGGCTGCTTCCTGACATTTGAACAGGCTGTTTGCCATCTGAATGTTGATGTTGCAAAACCAAATCCTGATGTGTCGGTCTCAAATACTGCACTATCTCTTAATAATTCAAAGGGGCCTCCCTTCATTGAATGAATTATGCGATCACCATTCTGATCAGTTGATTTCAGCTGAAACTCTATAAGTTCTCCTGCTTCAACACAATAATCATCAATCATTTCGTTCTCCGGAGGATTATTATCCGTTCTGAAAACTTCAATTTGCATATCCCTTACTATATTACCTATTATAAGACCATCCCTCCATTCTTTAATGTTCATTGCAACATTATACTTGCCGGTATCAACAGGTTTATCCCATATTAAATCTCCCGTAATTTCATTAATATAGAAAGTATCACTCGCTGCCGGATCTGTATAACTTTTTATTGGCTTTCCGTTTTGAGCTGTACAAACAGTTAATTCATATGACAGACTATCACCGTCAATATCAAACGCAGCAGGATTATGTATAAAAATATGTCCGAGAGCTGCCCTGTCTTTAGGAGGCTTGAGTAATTTAGGAGAGCTGTTACTGCCGACAACCGGATTTATAAGTATGGTGGTTTTAATAGAAAATACAACATTAACTGAATTAGGTATATTCTGCACATCCAGATTTCTGTTGGGATCCTGAACAAGTACTTCATATACACCGGGACCAGGGAATGTATGTGTCGTTATATAAGCATTATGCTGATAGTCATAAGACAGAGGTATAGGGTAATTTTCAGCAATAGGAGCAATCGATGAGGTATTGTCACCCCACTCAACAGTAAGTTCAGTGCGATTAGCCGGACTAGGAGCGTATGTATAGGTTGTTATTGTGAACTCATAAGTCAGACCGGAAATATAGCGGTATGTGATCTCCCCTGCCCTGTTATGAGTGGCATATGATGCCAATGTAAAAACAGTTATGCAGATAATATGTAATAATAAGCGCTTCATTAATGTAAAGTTAATATATCTGGCATTGATTATTCGCAATTACATACAAATTAAAGGTTAACATTAATATTTTTTTTTCTGTAGTTGAAAGTATATCCTTTTTCTGTTCCATTAAGATCCAGTATAACCAGGTTAGTCTGATCAGGATACAAATCGAGCATCAATTTATTTACTAATGTAATAGTTTCAATTCTACCCTTTGGAAGCTGACCTGTATAGTAAATCCAGATTGATTCTTCATTCTGCTTTTTATCCTTATAGTCAAAGCTCAACTCTGTTTCATTATTTATTTTTATTGCAAACATTGAGAAAATATAATTGCTAACATCTTCAATGTTCTCTTCTTTAACATCTTTTTTCTGAGAAATTGGCTCGTCTTTCCCCATATCAGATAAAATTAATCCTATAAAATCATCAGTGAAAAATTGAAATGAAAGTTCAGCTGTATTTAATTCTGAATTTAAATTAATATTTGTAATCGATACATGGACCGGGTGAAACAGAATATGTAAAGAAGACAATAATATAATTATTATAAGATGCATCTGTTGCTATTGTTCTATTGTTCTATTGTTCTATTGTTCTATTGTTCTATTGTTTTATTGTTCTATTGTTCTATTGTTTTACTTCAAAAATCATGCAAAAATCAATATTTGTCGATAATAAAAATTAATAACAAAAATTTTAACATTAATAAATGAAAAATTATTAATAATCTATAAAATATCACAGTTCATCAAATAGTGAATTTATGTATATAATAAAATATTAATATGCCTTAAATTTAAAAAAATTTAAAAAGAACTAATTAGTTTCCGTAAATTTTGTCATATTATCCTAACACTCGCTTGGCTCCAGCCGAGTGAGTGATATTTTCAGATCGTTCCGATTTAGATATTTATTACATTCAAGAATATGAGGTTACAAATAGTTAGCCAAGAGGCATTTAATTACTTGTCACTCGGGTAGACCCGAGCGACTGAGAAGAAAGGCTTTTGGGATAGCCCTGTGACAATAAATTATTACAAATTACCTATAATTAATGTTCTTACGGTATATTTGTATTTATTAAGAATAGTGATATGGCCGCAAACAGTTATTTTATTACGGTTTAATTTAGATTTTAATATTAACTATATACTAATTACTCAGAATATTTTAAAGTATGAAACTTTTAATAACAGGTAGTGCAGGTTTTATAG
Organism: uncultured Bacteroidales bacterium; assembly: GCA_965602045.1. Taxonomy (GTDB): domain Bacteria; phylum Bacteroidota; class Bacteroidia; order Bacteroidales; family UBA10428. The sequence continues at coordinate 7,569 of CBFCXR010000119.1, forward strand.
GTTTTCATCTAACAAAAAAACTAGTAAACAATGGGTACGATATTGTAGGTATTGATAATATTAATAGCTATTATGATGTCAATCTTAAGTATGACCGCCTGCAAAATACCGGGATAAATAAAGAAGAAATTGAATACAACAAGGTTGTAAAAAGCAGTTTATATCCTGATTATAAATTTGTTAAATTAAATCTTGAAGATGATTTTAATATAAGTAAGTTATTCAAAAGAGAAAAATTTGACAGGGTGTGTCATTTGGCTGCTCAGGCCGGAGTAAGATACAGCATTGAAAATCCTATGGCATATGTTGACTGTAATATTGTAGGATTTTTAAATATTCTTGAAGGTTGCAGGCACAATAATATAAAGCACCTGGCGTATGCCAGCAGTTCCAGTGTTTATGG
>CBFCXR010000120.1:0-7752 GCA_965602045.1 uncultured Bacteroidales bacterium
ATCCGGATATGGATACTATGGTGGTTTCCTCAGACTATTTAAATCCTGAAGTGAGCGGTGCCCTCGAAATTAGTCAGGCTACAATAGAAAAAGAAAATATTGATTCCTTACTTGTATTTCCCCCACCTGTTGAAATCGGATTTGGGATATCAGTTATGGCGAATCCTGACAGAGATACAACAGCTACAAATTTTGTTTTATATGATAGTAAGATTCTATTAGGTATGGAGATTGAAGTTCCTCTTGAATTCAGGGCTAATTTGCAGTTTAGGGATACATTTAACCTTGATTTTAAAGTTGATTCAGGTAATGAAATTGATTATATTGAACATGCCGGATTATCATACAGCTTTAGAAATGAGTTTCCTGTTAATCTGGATGCTAATATGATTCTTTATGATTCGATTACCGGAACAAATCTTGATACATTACAACTGAATGAATCCGGCGATGAATTTTTCCTTAATGCAGCCCCGGTAGATCAGTATGGATTAACATCCCTGGAAGATGTCAGGGAGTTTCGGGGAGAAATAATCCTTGATCAAAACGAGATTGATAATTTTTTTAATGAAGCAAATAAGATAATTGTTGTAGCAAGCTTTTCTTCATATGGTGCCGGCATAGGCATAAATGATGTTAGCAGCCCTGTAAGATCAGTAAAAATCATGAAAGATTATTCATTGGATTTCAGATTTAACATTGATGCTGAAATTCTTTATATAGATAATGGTGACTAGCAACTAACTTTAACCAAAAAATATGAAAGCCCTCATGAAGTCAATTATGCCAACTATTAAACTGAACATTCACAGGTTAACCCTAATATATATTATAATTATTTTATTTAAATGTGATTTCATCCTTGCTCAGCAAAGCAATATTCTTTATTATATGGGTGGGGTTCCGCAATCCCATTTAGTGAATCCTGCTACACGGCCGGGATGTAATTTCTATATAGGATTACCGGTATTTTCTCCTTTCCAGGTAAATATCGAAAATAGCGGATTTAGCCTGAATGATGTGATGTGGCAGGAAGGTGATTCAACAAAACTATTCTTTAATACCCTGGAATCTCAGAATGATTTTCTGGATAAATTAGGAAAAAGTAATTTTATTTCTGCTGAATTAAGTACCAACATCATATCTTTCGGATTCGAATCAGGTGAAATGTACTATAGTTATGAACTCACTGAAAGGGCCTCCTTCAGATTTTCCTATCCCGGGGATTTATTAAAGTTATTAATAAAAGGTAATGAAATTGGAGATGAATTTGATTTTAGTGGTTTAGGAATTGAAGCATTTAGCATGCTGGAATTTGCAGTGGGTGTTTCACGTGAAATAAATGATCAGCTTATAGTAGGCGCCAGAGGGAAAATATTGTTTGGTCATGCAAATATATCAACACGAAAAACTGATATAACGTTGAATACAGATATGGATTGGACAGCAAGTTCCAGGTTTGACATAAATGCTACTTTACCCGGAATTGATATCCCTACGGATGAAGATGGGGATTTCAGATTCGAAGATATAGAAACACAGGATAATCTAAATGCTAATGATATACGCAGGATGATAACAGGTAATAAAGGCCTTGGTATAGATCTGGGAGCACATTATAAACCAATAGAGAATCTGACAGTATCGGCAAGCTTAATAGACTTAGGTTTTATAAGATGGAAGAATAATACTTATAATATTACCCAGGATGCGGAATTTATTTATAATGGACTGGAAACTGACATCAGCGAAACAGATAGTATTTTTGATAACTTTCTTGATACGCTGAAAAATACATTTGTGATTAGTAGCACTGAAAAACCATATACATCATTCCTTGGAGGAAAACTTTATTTGGGTGGCACATACCAGATAATAGAGGAAATAAGTGCAGGTATTCTTTTGCGTTCTGAAATGTTTAAAGGACGGCTTAGGGAACAATTGACCATTTCCGCTAATTTTTATCCTATAAAAGAGGTTGCGGCATCATTAAGTTATTCAATAATGAACAGGACTTTCAATAATTTTGGGTTTGGCGTGTCATTTAAACCAGGACCATTTAACCTTTATATAATAAGCGATAATATTCCACTTACATTTGCCGTAGAACAATCATCAGGTGCTCCTATACCTAACAAAACAAGGACGGCTAATATTAGATTTGGCATTAACTTTGTTTTTGGCTGCGATAAGGAAAAAAGAAAAACAAAGGATCTGCCTTTGATAAATTAGAAGCTTCCGGATTAATATTATTTCGCTCCTTCCTATGCCGAAACTATTAATATTTAATCCCTTCAGGATTATATTAAATTAATCCCGGCCTTCAAAAAATCTGGATAATAAATCTTTGTTCGATATTCGTTATCATTATTTTTATAAAATGCTCTTGCTCCTGAATTTCTTTAATTATTTAGCTTTAATGGCACGGGCTAATAAAAAAGATGCTAATTTTGCAACTCAAATATTTTAACTGAGATGGGATTTCTGAGAACTATATTAGTAATAATTATTATTTATTTCCTGACTAGATTAATTGTCAAGTTATTTTTCCCGTTTTTATTTAAGGGATATGTAAACAGGAAAATGAGGGATAATAATGATAGTAACCAGGACTTCAGGAAAAGCCGTAAAAAAGAAGGCGATATTACAATTGATTACTTAAGCAAAAAAGATAAAAAAATAAGTAAGGATAAAGGTGAGTATATAGATTTTAAGGAAATAAAATAAATAATATTATCACTTCATCTTTTTTATTTTTTTTGCCAGATTTGAAGCAAATACAAAATTATTCAGGTACTTATCATCTGAATTTAGAATTTCATCTTTTGTTCCTTCCCAGCATTTTATTCCTTCATGGATAAATACTACTTTCTCACCGATTTCCATAACTGAGTTCATATCATGAGTATTAACAATTGTAGTAATGTTTAACTCATGAGTTATATCACTTATTAATTTATCAATTACAAGCGCGGTTATGGGATCAAGGCCTGAATTTGGTTCATCACAAAAGAGATATTTTGGAGATTGCACAATCGCTCTGGCAATACCTACACGTTTCTTCATTCCTCCACTAAGTTCAGCCGGATATAAGTGATTAACTTTTTCCAGATTTACCATTTTCAAACAAGTATTAACACGTTCAATTTTTTCATCATAGGGCATATTAGCAAACATTTGTAATGGAAATATAATATTTTCTTCAACCGTAAGTGAGTCAAATAGTGCAGTTCCCTGGAATAGCATCCCCATTTCCTTACGTAATTCCTGTTTTTGTTTATCTGACATTTCCAGAAAGTTTCTGTTATCAAAGTATATAGCTCCTCTATCAACATCATGTAATCCAACGATTGATTTAAGTAAAACAGTTTTGCCCGAACCACTTCTGCCAATTATTAAGTTGCTCTTACCCTGATCAAATGTAACAGAGATATCCTTTAGTACTGTTTCTTTTCCAAAAAGTTTATATATATTTTCTACACTAATCATTACGAAAGCATTAATTGAGTTAATATTACATCAAACAGCAGAATAAGAATGCTGCTATATACCACTCCTTTAGTACTGCAACGGCCTACTTCCAACGCTCCTCCTTTTACATAATATCCATAAAAGGCAGATACTGAAGTAATTATAAAAGCATATACAACAGTTTTTACAAGGGCATAAGTAACATAGAAAGGTTCAAACCAATACTGTATACCATAAATATAATCTGCTGATGAAACCGCTCCGGTTATTATTGCTGCAAGCCATCCTCCAAAAATCCCAACTATCATACTAATAATTGTAAGCAATGGATTGAAAATAACTGCTGCAACTATTTTTGGAAGTATCAGGTAACTGGCTGAATTAATACCCATCATTTCTAATGCATCTATTTGTTCGGTTATTCTCATATGGCCTATTTCTGATGCAATATTTGATCCTACTTTCCCTGCAAGTATTAAGCCAACCATTGTGGAAGAAAATTCCAGCAAGATTGTATCTCTGGCAGTAAGACCAATAAGATAGAGAGGTATCCATGAATTCTCAAGATTATAACGTGTTTGTAATGTAATAACCGCTCCGATAAAAATGGAAATAATAATTACAATTCCGATTGAGTTTAAGCCAAGATTTTCAATTTCTACAACGGTTTGCCTGGCATAAATTTTCATTTTCTCAGGTTTTGAAAACACCTTGTATAATAGTAATACGTATCTACCTAAAACTGTAAAGATTCCCATTTCTGATGATTTTATATTAAGACTATTTAATAATTAATTTTTAAATATCGAATATATTATAATTTCTGACAGATCTGTCATAGATGTAATATAATTTATTGAATTAAATAAACTATATTATTAATAAAATTAATCTAAAAAATATATTAATACGTTAAAAAATTGATTCTATTAATTATTTAAATTTATTAAATTAGAAGTGTATAATATTTATTTAATATTTTATTATGAAAAGCAATAACTTTTGTGTAATAATGGCTGGTGGTATCGGAAGCCGTTTTTGGCCACTAAGCAGGATGAAAAAGCCAAAACAGTTTTTAGATATTATAGGTACTGGCAAAACATTCTTACAACAAACTTTTGATAGATTAAGAGATGTTGTCCCTCTTGATAATATATATATTGTTACAAGCAGTGATTATGGTGATATTGTTATGGAACAATTACCTGAAATAAAAAAAGAACAAATAATCCTGGAGCCTTTGAGGTGTAATACGGCTCCTTGTATTACCTACGCAAATTATAAGATTCGAAAAATCTGTCCTGATGCAAATATTGTTGTGGCACCTTCAGATCATATTATAATAAAAGAAAATGAATTTGTTGAAGTATTAAATAAGGGTTTGGAATTTGTAAGTCAGAATAATTGTTTATTGACACTAGGTATTCAACCGCACAGGCCGGAAACAGGGTATGGTTATATTCAGATTGAAGGTGATAAGAATACAATTGAACTAAATAAAAGTTTCAGAAAGGTAAAAACATTTACAGAAAAGCCTAACTTAAAGATGGCTGAATTATTTTTGGAAAGTGGTGACTTTTTCTGGAATTCGGGTATTTTTGTCTGGTCATTAAAATCAATAATGAATGCATTTGAAAAATACCTGCCTGAGATTGATAATTTATTTAAAGAAGGTGTTAGTTATTATAATACAGATAAGGAATATGAATTTTTAGAAAAGACTTATCCAAAGTGCAGAAATATTTCGATTGACTATGGGATTATGGAAAAGGCCAATAACGTATTTGTATTGTGCTCGGACTTTGGCTGGTCTGATTTGGGAACATGGGGTTCTCTGTATGAAAGGCTTAGTAAAAACAAAGAAGATAATTCAATAACAGGGAAGAACGTCTTTACATATAATACAAAAAATTGCCTGATTAACATACCGGATGATAAATTAGTAGTTATTCAGGGTCTTAGTGATTATATATTAGTTGAGTCAGATAATATATTATTGATATGTGAAAAGAAGGATGAGCAGAAGATAAAGCAATTCGTTAATGATGTAAAGCTTGAAAAAGGAGAAGATTTTATTTAAGGGAAAAAAAGGGACAGCCCCCTTTTAGGGGACTGTCCCTTTTTTATGTCCCTTTTTATATTATATTAATATTCCCAAAGGTCGTGTTCCGTTTCAAACAGCCATTGTCTTTGTTTATCAGCTTCCAGTAAAGCATCCAATCCTAATGAGTAAGATACTATTCGTCTGTTATTGTATACGTTTGATACTCCAATAATAAAGCTGCTAAATCTTCTTTGCATAAAGAAATCATCAAATGATATTCTTTGTGCATCATTATAGCGGTTAAATATTTCATGATTTGCCAGCAGGGGTCTGACTTCAGGATAATATATCCAGAATGTCTGTTTTCTTAAGATCAGATCTGTTGGCAGGCCCTGATCATCCAGTTTATTATATACTCTAATTGGACTCATTCCAACAATTCTTACTTTCATGACTGAATGGTTTTTATCAAAGAACCATTTTTCCTTTACCATTATTTGTTTTACTTCATCTGTTTTTCTTTCCTGTTCTATTAAAGATTGAATTATTTGTCCGTCAGGATCAACTGTAGGAATTGTATCTATTCCTGCCTCAAAAACTTCATCTATTTGATCCCTGGTCATAGGAATAGTAAATTCATTTAATGGATCGTCGGTTGAAAATGCACGTATGCCTTCATTATCGACACCATACAATAACAAATCAACCAAATTTAATCGATCTCCTATAGGTTGAGTAGGGTAATATAAGGACAAGTTTTGCTTCTGTTTAAGATCAATTATTCTATATACATCTTTTGCCCACATAACATCCGCTTCACGTACATATGTATAAGGAACAGGCGTTTTATTCGGGATATGTTCCCTTACATAAACTTCTGTTAAAATATCTTGAGCAGGCAGTTTCACTACTGATACTGCCATTAAAGATAATCCGATAAACAAAATAACAATTCGCTTCATTATATTTTTGTTTTAAAGATTAGTTTATTCTAAAATTTATTGTCTGCAAATTTCTTACAATTCCATCCGGCCCAACAGCTTTTATGTCTTGTATATATAATGGACTTCCTTTGGATAGTCCTCTTATAATATCTTTCTGTTTTTTTGTAAAACGGTTGTTGTTTGATTTTGACTCCCTGACAAATCCCTGCACGATAGTTAATACTTTAAATTCTGTTACTGTATATGTCAGTTCGAATTCAAAATTCTCCATTACTGTTGCAACGCCAAATTGAGCTAACAAAATGTTTCTGTTTATTGCACCTCCTTTTTGATTGTTCACCACTGCAAAAGGTGTAGGTACGGTTTTTACCCTGAATTCTTTTCTATCTACTTCACGTTTAACATTATCTATTTCAGCACTCACTATCACATAACAATTTCCAGGTCTTCTGGGTCTCACAATCCATGAGCCTCCTTTTCTTATTATTTTACCATTTGTAATATTAGCATATACTTTATCAGGGGGTATGCCTGCAACTGAGATATCAACAGGATTATCAACTGCAAGGTAAAATAAATTCATTCTAGTAGGAGAAACAACTACACTGCCTTGAGCTACCTGATAACTTTCAGTGAATGGTTTTCTGATAGGATTACCTCCGGGCCCCAGTATTTGTATGATACCTCCCCAATTTTTATTTCCAAGGCTAGCGTCTTTGATTTTAAAAAATCCTTTTCCATTTTCAACCGGAAGACTATCATATTTAACATTATCTAATTTTTGGTAATCTATGATATTTCCATTTTCGTCTTTTACTATTTTAAATGGATGATCTCCTGAAGCTATCCATACTTTAGGCGGTTGTGTAGTATCTCTTGCGGCTAAAAAAACCTGGGCCTGATATTCATTACCTTTTATAATGTAGTTTGAATTATGCACAACCACTGCTTCAATTTCATTAAATTTGACATCTCCTGCTTCTATTTGTGAGTAGAGGTATTTTATCATTTCTGATTCCGCATTTCTAATATCAATTTGCAGGCTTGACATTATTGCCATAAATCCAACTAGTGGTGAATGACCGAATTTATGTTCTTCCCATCTTAAATGTTGGGTTTTACGTCCTCTCCTGGATTCAGATACGTGGTCTTCTGTAATAAGACCATTGCTGACTGATTCTCTTAACTGCATGTTGTCTTCCTGAACCATATCTAATAATAATTTCCGGTATCCTTCAATCATCTTTTTTAGCATGTTGGCTTTACAATTTTCCCTGTATTCACTACCGATCA
>CBFCXR010000121.1:0-7736 GCA_965602045.1 uncultured Bacteroidales bacterium
AGTCCCGTCGTGACCGCTTTAGTAAAATTAAACCTCTTGTAAGTTAATCCTTTCAGGAGGTTTTTATTTAAGGGGACGTTATAGGGGACTAAAAAGGATGCTATCCTACATAAAATTTATTAAATAAAAGTTGTCAAAATGTCAACTTTTTATTAATTTTGTCGTATATTTTATTATAAGTGAGAATTATTTCAAAAAGAAAATTGATAGAATGTTGGGAAAAGCATCCTGAATGCAAACGTCCTTTGACTAATTGGTACAATGTCTCAAAAAAAGTGAGCTGGGAGAATATAAACCAGGTTAAAGATACTTTTCCATATGTTAGTATTCTCTCAAACAGCAGAATTGTTTTCAATATAAAAGGGAATGATTTTCGCCTGATTATTGAAGCAAGATTTAAAATGGAATTATTATATATATGCTGGGTAGGTACTCATGCTGAATATAATAAAATTGATGCGAATACGATCTGGGACGATTGAACTATAAAGAATTGTAAAGATTAACTGTAAAAATAAATTGGTGAAAAATGTTAAAAAATATAAGTATTATAAAAGATGAATCCGGTTATAATATGGCTTTAAAAAGGATTCAGGAAATATTTCATGCGAAAGAAGGAACTCCGGAATATGATGAACTTGAAGTTTTAAGCATATTAGTTGATGATTACGAAAATAAGAATCTTGAAATTCGGGATTCTGATCCTTTAAGTATTATTCAATTTATCATGGAACAGAGGGAAATGAAACAATCTGACCTTGTAGGAATACTTGGAGATAAAACAAATGTTTCAAAAGTACTGAACCGAAAAAGGCCGTTATCTTTAGAAATGATACGTAAATTCTCAAAAATATTTCATATATCCGCTGATCTTCTTATATCTGAATATGAACTGGCAATGTAAGATTGCTTTTTCAATCTTTTTCTGGTTAAACAATGCAAAATCAACCCCAAAATCATAGAAGGTCCCCTTTTATAAAAAATCCTGTATCGGCTTTCCTTCCTCAAATACCTGGCGTACATCTTCGAGCTCGGTTGGAATATCGATGTTCTGGGGGCATTTATCAAGGCACTCGCCACATTGTATACATAGGCTCGCATGTCCTTTTCCATGCCAGTCAGAAGTAATGTAAGGATCATCCATTTCATCGTACCAGTTCTGTACCCAACCTTCCACTTTACCTTCCCATGAGACATTGTTTATTAAATTGAAATTTTCACTGATATTAACACCGTGAGGGCAGGGCATACAGTAATTGCAGTTTGTGCATGGAATTTTTATTTTTGACGTATATACTTTTTTAAGTTTATCTATGATTTTAAGTTCTTCATCTGAAAGGCAATTAACGCCGGCATTGGCAGCATATCCGATATTGTACTTTAATTCTTTTAAACTGTTCATCCCGCTTAAAACAGTGCAAACACCCGGATGATTCCATGCAAATTTTAATGCCCAATCGACAAGGGTTCTTTTTGCTGGGGCGGAACTTAAAATTGTATCAATTTCTTTGTTGCTTTGTGCCAGCTTTCCTCCTCTCAAAGGCTCCATAACGGCAATTGCAATATTTTTTGAATAAGCATAATCAAGCCCCTTAGTTGTAGCCTGGTAATCCGTATCAAGATAATTATACTGTAACAGGGTTACGTCCCATGAAAATGAATCAACTATTTCCTTTAATTCATCATACGAGCCATGGAATGAAAATCCTATATGCCTTATTATTCCTTTTGATTTTAAGTTTTCCATCTCCCTCAGGAGTTCTAATTTCTTAACTTTTTCCCATTTATCCCTGTTAAGTGAATGCAATAAATATATATCCAGGTAGTCTGTATTTAGCTTCTCTAACTGGGTATTTAAATATGCATGAAAATCTTTGCGTGTCCGTATCAGCCATATTGGAGATTTGGTTATTAGTTTTACCTTTTCCCTGTATCCGTCACCTAAGGCTTTACCAACAAATATTTCAGATTCTTCCGAATGATAGGACCATGCTGTATCAATATAATTCACTCCATTATCAATAGCATATCTAAGCATTTCAGTTGCTTTATTATAATCAATTTTACTCCGGGTATTATTCAGAGGTAATCTCATAGCACCAAAACCCAGCACTGATACATCCCAACCCAGAGAGCCCATATTTCTGTATTGCATTATCTGCTATTTTAATATTAAAAAATGCTAATATACCTTAAAAAGGGAATATTGAAAAGGGGACAGCGCCCTGCTCACAAATCGGAGCTCTGTCCCCTTTTCTGGAATGATTATATACCTTACTGCCTTTAAGATCTTTCGTTAAAAAGCTTATATTAAAGTCATTTTTTATCAAATTTATTGATAAAAGGTTGAAAACTGCATTTTACGATTAATGAGACCGGAAATCACATAATTTACAAAAACAGTTATTGCATTACAGAGCATTAAAAAGGCTTATTTATCTCGGTCCGACCCCTTACCCCGATCCCGATTCCAATTCTGTTCCATCATTATCTCTTCAAGCTGTTTCTTCTTTTTTTCTTCCTGTGCAATTTTATTAAGTGTTTCAACAAAAACTGAGTTTGGATATGGATTTTCATCCAGAATATTCTGAATCTTATCAAGCAATGAATTATCATCCTTAATAGCTAATTTGCTTTTCACTATTGATGCAAAAGCAATATCTTCTTCATTCATTGAAATATGCGATATTTTGATCCAACCCGCAAGTCTTTTTTTCTCTCCGGTAAATTTATACCAGTTGTCTCTTTCTTCAGTAACTGCTACTATATCCATGGGTGATAACTGCTGATTACTTATAGTCAGCAAATCCGGGCGTTTATAAACTGGTACCTGGCTTTTAGCTACACCCGTTTTTGCATTAATAACCAGTCCGAAATCCGCAGCCCATCCAACCGAGCCATCTGACAGCTCAATTCGAAGGTATTTTTGGTTTCTGTAGGTTGAATCGATAGTGCAGGTATCAAGGTAATAAAAAGATTCACCAAGATTCAGCGTTGATAATGTTACGGATTTCCTAAAAGGCTCATTGCGGAATGCTATTCCATCCCAGATACAAACAGAGGGAATTTTATTCACTATGCCTGATTCCGTAATTTTTGCCCTTTTGTGTTTTTCTGACTTATCTGAATCACATGATAAAATTAAAATAGTTGCAATAAGACAGATGAAGACTATTTTATTACCAAATTTATTTCTTTTCATTTTCCAGCTTTGTTTATTGGGTCGGACCGAGATAAGTATTTTAATGACTTATCTCGGTCCGACCCCGTTTAATGACCCCGTTTAAGTATCAAAACAAATGATAGCTTTCATAACACCATCATTATAGTTGCTTACCATTTCATATGCTTTTTCAGTATCTTCAAATTTGAAGTGATGTGTTATCATTGAAGCAGCATTTATTTTATTTACTATTAAATCCAGTGCCAGTTGTGTGCAATCGACCTGTCTTCTTATATTTTGTATAGTAATTTCCTTACGCCTTGTTTTATCTACACTAAACGACCAGCGATTAAAATCAGGGATACCTATAATAACCAGTTTGCCCCCTGGTTTAAGAAGATCAATCGCCTGATCAATTGCTTCCTGTTTGCCACAACATTCAAAAACCACATCTAACAGCAATGGTTCAAGATTATGAATTTCACTGACAACATTTAACTTATCCGGATTACCTGACCAGGAAGCCCCTGATTTTTCAGCCATTTTTAATCTTTCGTCAACTTTGTCAGTTACATATATGTCTTTTATATTAAAATGCATGGCTGAAAGCATAACACTCATTCCAATTGGGCCAAAACCCAGAATACCGATTTTTATATCTTCAGCAGGTTTTGATTTTTTAACCGCGTAGATTCCGATAGCCAGAGGTTCGGAAGCAACAGCCTGATCATAACTGAGATTGTCAGGAATGTGATAGCATGAAGTATCAGGCATAACAATATATTCAGATAAGCAGCCTTCAGCCTGGCCCGGATTTCCTAAGAATTTGAGATTTCTGCATGTATGGTGACGACCGGCAAGGCACTGGTCACATTTCCAACAGGGCATAGCAGGATCAATTGCTACCCGGTCTCCTGGTTTAAAATCAGTTACATCTTTTCCTGCTTTTTCTATTATACCTGCAGACTCATGGCCCAAAGGAAATGGATACCTTATTACCTGATTTCCTATTTTACCTGATTTATAGTAGTGAATATCACTGCCACATACCCCAACCCTTGTAATTTTTATTAATACATCGTTATTTGATGTTATTTTCGGCTCAGGCACTTCCTTAAATTGCATTTGCCTTATTCCATTTAACAATATTGACTTCATTATCGGATAAATTTGAATTAAGTTGTAAGATAAATGCAACGGATAATAGCAAATATACTAATGTCAGGGTGATATTAAGATAAAAAAATAATTATCTTTAATATAAAATTTTGCTTTCCGGGTAATTATTATGGTTGAATTATAAATAATCAGTTATGAAAAAGAAAAGGATAATAGCTATTATAATATTTATAATAATACTTGCAGGTCTGGTATTATATTTATTTAAAAATAAATTTGCGTCAAATTTTAATGCAAAAGGTGAGGTTTTACTGGAACAGAAAAATTATGATGAGGCAATGATTTATTTTCAGAGAGCCTTTAAATGGGATAAGAAAAATGCAAACGCCTGCTTAAATATTGGTAAAGTTTTATATTACCGTGAAGAATTGGATCAGGCATATGATTATATTGATAAGGCCGGGAAATTAGATAGTTTATTAATTGAGCCCGGATATTTTCGCGGTCTTGTAAGATTAAAACAGAACAGGTTTCAGGAATCGATAGAGATTTTCACTGCTACTCTTGTTAGTGATTCAACTTATGCACAAGCTTATTATCAAAGAGGTATTGCCAGGGCAAATCTCGGTGATTTTGTAGGTTCGGTTGAAGACTATAGAAAAGCAACTGAATATGGCAAGGGTAATATTGATATATATTTAAAAAGCGTTGAAGCGAAATCGGCATTGGAGGATTACAGGGGAGCTATAAAAGATTATGACAGGATTCTTGGAATGGATAAAAATAATGCCGATGCATATTATAATCGTGGATTTTTGAAGATGTATCTAATGGACTATGATGGAGCCATTAAGGACTTTAACAGTACCCTTGGCATCAATGAAGAATACATTGATGCTAATTATCACAGAGGCATATGTTATGCAAATATTTCTGATATCGAATCATCAATTTCGGATCTTACAAAATCGATCAGGGGTAATTATAAATTGAAAAAATCATATTTTAACAGGGCTTTGTCCTATATTCATAATAAGGAGTTCAAAAAAGCAACTATAGATTTGGAAAAGTATATTGCTTTGGATAAAGGAAATGCACAAGCATATTATTTATTGGGGATTTCCATGTCAATGAATCAGGATTTTTCTTCTTCCATAAGTTATTATAACAAAGCTATAGAAATTGATGCCAGTCGTTATGAATACTTTTTTAACAGGGGTGTTTCCAAAGGAAATTTGAAAAATCACATGGAGGCCATTAAAGATTATGACAAAACAATTGAACTTAATGAGAATTATCCGGATGCATATTATAGCAGGGGTATTTCAAAAATTAATATTCATGATTATTTTGGGGGTTGTGATGATCTAAAAAGAGCAAGTGATTTAGGTTATACTTTAGCGGAAAAACATATTAACATGTATTGTAAGGATTATTTACCGGAATGATATAAAGAATGAAATTACTTCTTCTAATATCTGTTTAGCCATCTATATCTTCGGGCACTATCACCAAATTTTATTGCAAACATTATTTCATGTGAACCGATGCTATATTTTCCAATGCTGCTGAGAGTGTAATCAAAAGCATATCCAAAATAAAACTTATCGACTCTGGCCCCGCCTATAAATATGATTGAAGCTCCCGTACCTTCTATAGATTCTTCCTTTATATCAGTTCCTCCACCTGTTCTATAAGAAATTCCGGCCCAGTAGTCTTCTTTAATATAAAACTTAATATTCATGTCAATTTGGGCTATTAACTTTTCTGTTGCTTTCAACAGAAATGAAGGTTCGGCAAATAAAAAATCAATTACGTCAAACCGGTAGCCTGCCATAAGAAAATAATGTCTTATCATTTGAAAACCTGCACCTTCATTGCCACTAAGTTTTAAAGTACTTTGAAATAACTGCAAAGCGGAAAATCCAGCATAAATATGTCTGTCAGTATAATAAACTCCGAAGTTTGCATCGGGGATCAGGGTTGATTTTTTAGTTGCAAGCAATAATCTGTCATTTGGGTCATAAGTTTTAATTTTATCCTCATCTATACTAAATTGAAAACCAGTAAGGGATAATCCAAATGATAACTGAGAAGTGCTTAAAGTAAGATGGTAAGCATAAGTTCCCTGGATGCCGGTACGGTTAAAGGCACCATTTCTGTCGGTAAAAACATAGGCTCCTACACCAACCTTTCCGCTTCTGGACATTACTCTCTGCCGTTTTCTTATTGAGGAAGAACGTGAAATAAAACTATTTTTCAGGAGCCGTGTCTGGCCACTTAAAGCATAAGTTGCAGGAGCATTCTTGAGCCCCAGCCATTGTTCTCTTGCAGTAATATTAATAGCAGTGTATCCTTCGTGTCCGACGACTGCCGGATTGATTAAGAAGGCATTCATCATATACTGGCTGTAAATAGGCAACTGTTGTGCCTTAGAGCATATTGTTGAAAAAAATATTAATATTATGAAAAACAGTCTGTACATTATAATTTATAACTCTATCTTATTCCTATTTAGCCTTTTCAAGATCTTATAAATGCTATTCTATACGGTAACAAACATCAATAGTTACAAGCATAACATGTGATAAACCGGTATAATATGTAAATATAATTAAAGCATAGCAAATTGAAAAAACTACTTAATAACATTAATTGTTCCTACTAAAGGTTCGACATCGTAATATTTCAGGTCAATTACATAATGATAAGAATCCATGGGCATTTCTTTGCCTGCCTGTGATCTACCGTCCCAAACATTTTTCGGTATTATTAATTGTTAAATAATTTGAAACAACCAATGCATTTGTTAATGTAACATCTGTACCGTTTAATATGTCTACATCATAAAAAATTGCTTTAGAGTATACAGTTGAGTTCCCTCCATAATTCAGAATAACCTCTCCACCAGTAACATTATAATTACTATCTGAGCACTGGATATCTATTGCGCCGGAATTGGAATTTTCATCTATGATAAGTTTACCGCTTGTTATAGTAAGGCTACCATTAATCTGATAATCTGCAAGTAAAGTAAGAGTGTTTGCCGGATCATCCCAGTTTCCGGAGACTAACGGATACCATGTTTCTGAATGAGTTTTGCCAGTGAATAGTATTAAACTTAAAAATACCAGCGATTTAATATAATGAAAAGTTTTAGGCAAAATAATCAGCGTTATTATTGAGACTTTATCTTAATGCTCTGTCAATAGGTCTCAAATAAACATATATTAATTAAAACTTTAATCATAAAAATAATTGAAATATAAACCATCTTCAATATGACATGAATAACTGGTTAATACAATTAAGATTCGGTTGCACAGAAGCTGTCTAAATAGCCTTTATATTTCAATAATTGTCATCCTGAACAATAGTGAAAAATTTAAAAATCAAAATGTTAGAGATTTTTCGGCTCACTCAAAATGGCAAAAGAAAGGCTAATTAAACAGCC
>CBFCXR010000122.1:0-7665 GCA_965602045.1 uncultured Bacteroidales bacterium
CATGTGGTGTAATACCAACAGGAATCTCATTTTACAGGAATGGCGCTTCAAAAGGATCAGCCGTATCATTTATGATCTCTACTCCCCAGACCGGCGTCGATTCCATAATGGTTACTTATTCATTATTAGGACTGCCATTTGCATTGCTTCGTCCCATTATAGCATTGATCACGGGATTTTTCGGAGGATTATTTACAAATGTTTTTAACAAGAAAGATGGAGGTTTTACTGCAGTGGAAAATCAACAGAAAACTAATGAGAATAACTCTTTGAAGAATCCAGTTTATAGGATATTGAATTATGCTTTTGTGGAATTTTTACAGGACATTGTAAAATGGCTGATTACAGGATTACTTATTGCGGCTCTTTTTGCAGTGCTTATTCCTGATGATTTTTTTGCAAATTATATAAAGAGTGATTTTTTAGGAATGATAATAATTTTAGCTGCATCAATACCTGTTTATGTATGTGCAACAAGCTCGGTACCTATTGCAGCTGTTCTTATGCTTAAAGGTATTTCCCCTGGTGCAGCACTTGTCTTTTTAATGGCCGGCCCGGCAACCAATGCTGCTACAATTACTGTGATTGGTAAAACACTGGGAAAAAAAACGCTGATTACTTATCTGGCAGCGTTAATAATTGGGGCACTAGCATTCGGACTATTATTGGATAATATTATTCCCAGAGATCTAATTCTTAAGGGAATTATTACGGAGCACGGCAGCCACCAACATGGAATATTGCCTAACTGGCTTAAGGCTGGTTCGGGAATAATAATGACAATACTTTTTATAAATATTTATGTTCAAAAATATTTAAGAAGGAGAAAAAATAATATGAAGGCTAGAGAAAACCGACTCGATAAAAACTTAAAAATGAAACAAATAAAAATTATTATAAAGGGGATGACATGCAGTCATTGTAAGATGAATGTTGAAAAGAATATAGGTGAAATTAGCGGTATAAATAGTGTAAATGCAGATGTTGAAAAGGAAGAGGTAATTATAACCGGGGATAATATCGATTTGGGGAAAGTGAAATTTGCAGTTGAAAGCATTGGTTATACATATGAAGAAAGAATAAAATAAACAAATATTATAATAATTGATATCGGATTTTCATTACGGAAAAGAATATTATAGAATGATAATTTGATCTATATTTACAGCTTTATTGAAATCTTGAATTATCTTTTATTTTAATGGTAAATATGTTTGGAAAATGGCAAATAGAGCAATATTAATTATCCTTGACGGATGGGGAATTGGAAATAAATCAAAAGGTGATGTTATTTACAATGCAAATACTCCTAATATGGACAGCCTTACTAATAATTATCCGGCTTCGCAGTTGCTGACAGATGGGAATAATGTGGGATTACCACATGGACAGATGGGGAATTCAGAAGTAGGGCATTTAAATATTGGGGCCGGAAGGGTTGTTTATCAGGACCTGGTGAGAATAAATAAAGAATGCGAAAGCAATAACATTAAAGAAAATAATGAACTTATTCAGGCATTTACATATGCTAAAGAAAATAATAAAAGTGTTCATTTAATCGGATTAGTCGGTCATGGAGGAGTGCACTCGTTAAGCAAACATTTATATAAGCTATGTGATATTACTAAGGATTTTGATTTGGCTAAGGTATATATTCATGCTTTAACAGATGGAAGAGATACTGATCCAAGAAGCGGATTAGGATTTGTCAGGGAACTTCAGGATCATTTGAAAACTTCTAATGGTGTTATTGCTTCAGTTACAGGGCGATATTATACAATGGACAGGGATAATAGATGGGAAAGGGTAAGCAAAGGATATAACCTCATGGTTAACGGTACAGGGAAAAAATCCCGGGATGTGCTTAAGGCAATAAAGGAATCATACGAAGAAGGTGTTACTGATGAATTTATTAAGCCGGTAATTATTGTTGATGAAAACGAGAAACCACTTGGAACCATACAGGAAGGAGACGTGGTTATTTGTTTTAATTTCAGAACCGACAGGCTAAGGCAGATTACAAAGGCTTTAACTCAGGAAGATTTTCCTGACTTTGGCATGAAAACCATGAATCTCCATTACCTCACAATGACAAGGTATGATGATTCTTTTAAGGGAATAAGAATAGTATACGATAAAGAAAATGTTGATATGACTATAGGAGAAGTGATAGAGAAAACAGGATTAAAACAACTTCGTATTGCTGAAACTGAGAAATATGCACATGTAACCTTTTTCTTTTCCGGAGGAAGAGAGGCAAAGTTTAAAAACGAGGACAGAATTTTAATTCCCTCTCCCAAAGTTGCTACTTATGATCTGCAACCTGAAATGAGTGCACCCCTGGTAAAGGATGCAATAGTTAAGGAAATAAATAAGCAAAAGCATGATTTTATATGCCTTAATTTTGCAAATTGTGATATGGTGGGCCATACAGGGATTTATGAAGCTATAAGGAAAGCAGTGGAGACGGTTGATTACTGCCTTGGAGAAGTTGTTGCTGCTGCTAAGCAAAATGGGTATACAGCTTTGATTATTGCTGATCATGGTAATGCTGATAATGCATTAAATGAGGATGGTTCGGTAAATACAGCGCATTCTTTAAATCCTGTTCCTTGTGTTCTGGTAAGTGAAAAATATAATGATATCAAAAATGGAATTTTAGCAGATGTAGCACCTACTCTGCTGAAAGTTATGGGATTAGAAATACCGGAAGAAATGACAGGGAATTGTTTGATCCGGTAATCAAAAATGAACAAGTGAATAAATATCGTACTCAGTACTGATCTTTTCTCTTCCTTTCAGGAAGTCCAGCTCAATGATATAATTTAAATGTATATTTTTTATCTCAAAGTTTTTAATCAATCCAATTGTAGCTAAAGTAGTACCACCTGTAGCAAGTAAATCATCATGTAATAGAATAATATCATCCTTGCTGAGAGCATCTTTATGAATTTCAAGTTTATCTTCGCCATATTCCAAAGAATAAGTTGTAGAGTATGTTTCAGCAGGTAATTTATTCGGCTTTCTTACCGGCACGAAGCCTGCACCTAATCTTGCAGCTATTGCCCCACCTGCAATAAATCCTCTGGATTCAATAGCCACAACCTTAGTAATATTTTTTGTTTTGTAATATCCGGATATTTGATCGACCAAAAATTTAAATATTGAAGGTTCTTTCAGGGCTGTTGTTATATCCTTGAATTGTATTCCCTTTTTCGGGAAATCGGGAATTGTACGTATCGATTCTTTAAGTAGTTCAAGGTAATCTGTTTCTGACATATTTTTTTAGCATTACTTTGGTTTGGGTGTTCAGATTTTGCATTCTAAATTTAACAAATAACTAACTAATATCATTTATAAAAGCTATTATCTGGTAAGTTCGGGGATTAATAATACTTATTAAGTTCCATAACTCAAAAAATTTTGAATTTTATTTATTAAAATATTAACTTTATAAAGAATCACTTATAAATATATTATTTATGAGACTTGATTTAATAAAATATATGTCAGAGAGGATGAAAGAGGGAGGTGCACAAGAAAAAGAACCCGGCCCTGTAATTACTATATCCCGTGAATGTGGCTGTCCGGCCAGAAAAACTGCTCAAAAGCTTGCAGAAAGCCTAACCAACAAAATGTTTGTTAAAGGTAAAGATGTTAGCTGGAAATACATTACAAAAGAGATTATGAGTGAATCTGCAAAAGAATTGGAATTACATCCTTCAAAAATTAAATATGTTTTCGAATACGAACAAAAAGGACTTATAGATGATATACTTTCTGCACAATCTACAAAATATTATAAAAGCGACAGAAAAATCAGGAATACAATAGCCAGAGTAGTAAGAAATATGGGTCATGAGGGGAACGTGGTGATAGTTGGCAGGGGAGGCGTAGCAATAACAAGAGATATTCCTAAATCTTTGCATATTCATCTTGAAGCTCCTTTGGACTGGAGAGTTCTGAGAATAAGTGAAAAGCTGAATATGGAACTTGAGGAAGCGGGGAAATATGTATTTGATATTGATAGAAAAAGGAAACAATTCAGGGATTATTTTGAAGGCAAAAATACTGATTATACAAGATTTGATCTTACATTTAACTGTATGACTATGTCTGTTAATGAGATTGTTGGAATAATAGTTAAAGCAGTTGAAATTAGAAAGTTTATTTAATAAACCTGATAAATTAATTTTTTTCAATAGATTCAATTAGTTTAAAACTTTCGCAAATTATTAATAATAAATATCTTAATTAATTGTAATTTAATCCCTAATTTATTATTATTAGTCAATCAATATCGGGCGTTTGCCAATATGTTTATTTAGGTATTTAATATTAAGCTAATTTTGAATATTGAAACCTTTATTTATAACCTAATAATATGGAAGACCTGTATATAAAAGGTACTAATTCTGTACCTTCTGTAGAATTTAAAATAACAGGTGATATTAAACTGGAAGGAAGAGCATTAATTGAAAATGCGTTTAAGTTTTTTGAGCCTCTAATAACGTGGGCAAAAGAATTCAGTATTAAAGAAATGAATATTGAGGTAAACCTGGAATACTTTAATACAAGCGTGTCAAAACAATTATTAGATTTATTTAAAACTTTTGAAGCAAATTTAAATAATAAAGTAATTAATTTAACATGGTTGTATGAAGAAGGCGATGATGAAATGTTAGAGTCAGGTGAAATTTATGAAGAATTATTACCACGCTTTAATTTCTCATTCAAACAGTTTGCTGAAACTTTAAAATAATTAAAATATTAAAGGGGACAATGTTAAAGGGGACAGCCCCCTGTTTTAAGGGGACTGTCCCTTTTTAAAAGAATATTTGCCTGAGACTGAAGATTATATTAGCTGCCATTCAATGCAAGTCAATTAGGAAATATCAGATGAAAAGAATTAATAAGTTATTAGATTTATTAAAGAAAAAGGATATTGACGGATTTTTAGTTGCATCTGAACCTAATATTACTTATTTAAGTGGTTTTACAGGAGATTCTTCATTCATGGCAGTAACTAAAGACAGGGTAGTTTTAATTACCGATGAAAGATATACCGAACAAGCACAGAAAGAATGCCACCGGGAAATAGAAGTCTTAAACTGGATTGATAAAAAAAGATATGGAATAGAAACATATCGTCATTTAGTGAACACATATGGTATCAGAAAATTCGGATTTGAAGACAACATAATAAGTTTTTCTACTTACAGAATGCTTGAAAACGGACTCTCTGATATTGAATTGGTTGCTACAACGGGGTTAGTAGATGAACTCCGTGTTGTAAAAGATGAAGAGGAAATAGCCTGTTTAAGAACTGCATGCGAAATTTCTGATCATTCATTAGAACTTACTATTCCTTTTATCAAAGAGGGAATAACAGAAATAGAGCTTACTGCCAAATTAGAATATAATATTAAAACCAGTGGTGCTGATAATCTGGCTTTTGAAACTATTGTTATTTCAGGTGCAAAAACGTCTCTCCTTCATGGGAAACCCGGGGAAAAAGTTTTGGAGTATGGTGATTTTGTGCTCTTTGATTTTGGAGCATTATACAAGGGATACCATGCTGATATAAGCCGTACTTTCATAATAGGTAAAGCAGATAGTAAACAAAAGGAATTGTATAACATAATACAAAAGGCAGAAATGGAGGCTGTTAAGGCTGTAAAGTCAGGCGTTCCGGCCAGGTTGCCGGATCAGAAGGTCAGAGAAATTATTCCGGAGAAATATATTCCCTGGTATTATCCGAGAATGGGACATGGCGTAGGACTTCAGATTCATGAATCTCCTTTTATTGATAATAGTTCAGACTTGTTACTTAAAAAAAACATGACGCTCACTATAGAACCTGGCATATATATTCCAGGATGGGGAGGTTTAAGGATCGAAGATACTGTACTAGTTAAAGAAGGGACATATGAATCACTTACCAACTTTCCACGTGAAATGACTATTCTTTAGGGGACAAAAAGGGACAGCCCCCTTGAAAGGTTGCTATCACTCTTTATCAAGGGGGCTGTCCCTTTTTTATTTACATGTTTCTTCTACTTCAGCTATTGTTTTTGGTATCGGTTTACCCAGAATTCTGTTCCCTTTGCCGGTAATTAATATATTATCTTCCACACGGATACCACCAAAATTCATGTACTTATCCAATATGTGATAATTAATATATGATTCAAATTTCTTTTCTTTTTTCCATAAATCAATTAAAGCAGGTATAAAATATATACCTGGTTCTAATGTAATAACGATTCCCTTTTCAAGGTTACGTCCAAAGCGCAAAAAAGAAGTCCCAAACTGATTGCTTCGTTTATGTTCCTCGTCATAACCAATATTATCCTCTCCCAAATCTTCCATATCATGAACATCCAGGCCCATAAGATGTCCTAAACCATGAGGAAAAAACAATGCATGTGCACCAGAAGCAACTATTTCTTTGGGATTACCATTCATAATGCCGATATCTGTTAGTCCTGCTGCCAATGTTTCGGCGGCTTTTTGATGAACAAATGCCCAGGAAACACCGGGCTTCATTAAACTTAAAGGGATATCCATCATTGCAATTACCAGGTTGTATATTTCAGCCTGCATTTGAGTGAATTTCCCGCTCACAGGAATTGTCCTTGTTATATCAGTAGCATAGTGCATCGGACTTTCATTACCTGCATCAAGAATCATCAATTGCCCCTCCTTAAGAGTATTTTCGTGAGATTCATTATGGAGGATTTCGCCATGAATCGAACAAATGACAGGATAAGCAAGCATACAGCCATACTGGAAGCCAAACCCTTCAATCATCCCGACAATCAGACTTTCCTTAATTCCCGGTCTGCAGTTTTTCATTGCCATAATGTGTTGCAACCGGGTAATATTTTCCAGTGTAGTATCAATTTCTTTTACTTCATCATCGTCCTTGATAAGACGTAAGGAACCAACAGCACTTATTAAATCCAAAGAGATTCCATTTTCAATATCAGCTATAGTTTTATCCAGTAGTTCGGATAACCATATTGCTCTTTCTCCCCGGTAAGGAGGCAAAAAATGTATTTTTCTTTTTTCTCTTAATGCTTTCTGTAAATAATCTTTAAGTTTATCAATGGGCAGGGTTTTACTAACTCCTACTTTCTCTGCCCGGTCTTTAGTTTTTTCCTGGGGGCCGCTCCAAATAAGGTCATCCATAGTAAAAACAGGCCCGAAGATTATCTCTTCTCCGGAATCCACATCAATCACTCCGGCAAGACCTTCGGAATCAAGACCGAAAAAGTACAGAAAGTTACTGTCCTGCCTGAATCTGTAAACATTGCCTTTATAATTTATCGGTGATCTGTGGTTTCCGGGTAAGAGTATAATTCCGGAAGATATTTTTGATTTTAGATTTTGGCGCCTGTTAATATATTTCTCTTTTGGAAATAGAATATCCATGTTATTTATTTTTTATAAATAAAAAGAAGTTTTCATTTTAATGTATTCCAATATAATAATGTCAGGCTTAAAATGCCTGGTTCAAAATTATATATTTATTTGTAATAAGTGATTATTATTTAATCACCCATTCATGAACTTATAAATATTTTCTGGAATGGCTGAGTTTTTTGCCCAACCGGGGATACGTACTAATAATTCAAAAGCCTCTTCATTTCCGTTACGCAG
>CBFCXR010000123.1:0-7614 GCA_965602045.1 uncultured Bacteroidales bacterium
CATTTTTATCCACCTTCACATCAATACATCTTGAAAATCCATCTGCAATTATTTTGGTTTTACCATCAAGAGAGACTTTTAATAGTTTATCTCCTACTGTTATAAATATGTCATTGTTATTGTCAATATAAATCCCAGGTCCAATAAAATTTCCTTCAAGTACAGTTATATCAGTTATTCTTCCTTCTGGTGTAACTTTCGATAGCGTTCCATTACCTTTTTTTGGAGCAGTTATCATATACATTAATCCTTTGTTGTCAAAAGCGATACCAAATGGTCTATCGCTTGAAGTTTTCAGGAAATAAGTCTGTGCATCAGAATAAATAAATGAATAACTTATTATTAATACAATAAATAAAATACAGACTAGTTTTAACAATTTCATGATTGATATTTTATTAATAGTTTAATTTTATTTGTTCATATAGCTTGTAAGTTTTCAATTACCGCCAAACGTTTTGCAAATAAACACAGTTGCCGATATATTATTTTGCTTGTCATTGCCCACAAATTACGAATATTTTTTAAATTGTCAATACCCCAGACACCGGCAATTGAGATTATTGTTGTATCTTAAAATAAACGTTTCTGATAGCTTCAACCACCAAATCGGGCTCATCCATTTGAATATAATGCCCTGCCTTAGTAGCAACTATATGGCTACCATCAGTAATCTCCTCTGAAAGTTTTTGGTGGTAAGCTTTAAGTTCTTCCCATTGTTGCATGTCTACTCCACCCTCACCAGTGTAACTGCTCGTAATAACTACAACTGGAATATCAGGAAGTTTGGGTAATGATTTAAATACAGGAATCGAAGCATTCAGGCCCGGGCCAGTTTCATCAAGAACTGCCTGGGAAGCACCTATTGCAACTAAATTTTCAAGAGCCTCCGCTGATAGTGTATCAATAATTTCTTTGGGAGATGGATCAACAAATACCATGGCTGCAACATCATTGGGATATAACATAGCATATGTCTGAATATGAAGGCCTCCCATTGAGTGCCCAACTAAAATATAAGGTGGATTTATTTGAGATGCCTCAAGCAATGCATGCAATTCATTGGCTATCTGAAGGGTATTTCGTGGGCCAGGGCCTTTTTTAGATTTACCTAAACCTGCTCTATCATATAAACATATTTGTGCAAAATCTTTAACTTGATTTTGTACCGTTTCCCAACCTGACATAGTGCCTCCGTCGCCGAAACCTGATTCTAAAATAACTGCAGGCTTTTGACTACCAAGGCTTGAGAGAAATAGTTTATGACCGCCAACATCATATTTACCCGAGAATTTACTATCAGTTTTAATATCTTCTTTGGCACAGAATACAAAAAGAAAAGGAATAAGGGGGATAGTAAGAATACTTATTTTCATGATTTTAATTTTAATTTGTTCTTGTAAAAAGATCAATAATATCTCAAATATTATACCATATTATTTGCACTTTAAGATTTAATATATCCTAATAATATAAATATCAAAGTATTTTGTCCATAAATATGTGTAAAATTTGTTTATAAATATAGATTAAAATACTTGAAAAGCAACGCGTTATGATATAACTTAAAAATAAAATCTTGATTGGCTATTCAATTTTCAAATGTTTAGAGACTTTTCCAAATTTATTTTTTTTTTAAACTAAAGTTTAAGTTAAGTCCAAATTCCAAGGTGCTCAATAAGCCAGTGTTATTGCTTTTATGATAAATTTCATCGGTAAATATTTTTGTGCCTTTAAGCAATGATGTATTTAAGAAAAATCCAAGAGAATAATTTTCAAAACTAATGGGAATCACGTTTATACCAAAGTAAGGAGCAACAGCAAATTGTTTCAATTTGAAATCAGGAACCTTGCCAATAATACTTGTATTGTTGGTGTGAATATAGTTAAGCGATAAGCCCGATTTCAAATATAGAATAGCATTTTCATTTTTGTTTTTAATTGCAATATAATTGTATGTTAGAGGCATGCTTATTCTAAAATAGTCAATATTTACTATGCCCTCTATATCAAGTGCTGGATCATCATAGAAAATGGATTGTTTGTGCGGAACGAAATCAAGTCCTGTTTCAAACCCATGCCTGTTGTTGATTTGATAGTCCATATGCATACCTGCGCAAAATTTGGCATTACTTTCTTCTTTAATGTTGTCATCACTGTTGGTTGCGCCACTTATAGCATCAATATCCGATTCCTCAATAAAACCACCTTTGCTCCCACCTAAATATAGCCTGAAAGATGTTTTATTTTCATTTTTCATAGAAATGTTTTCCATTGTGCTGCATGCGATAAAAAAAGTTATACCGATAAATGTGATCCATATGAAGCTTGTTTTTTGTTTCTTCATCTGTTTGTTCTTTATATTCATTCGTTAAATAAAGGGTAGGATTTTTACTAGCGTATGCAGTTCGATACTTTTAATTGTATTTCTAATATTTTTCAAGTTTATTATGTATTGATTTTACGATTTATTTAAATAATATTTTTAATTTCATGATCCAAACCATCCATTCATACATGGTTATAGTTTTCTTTTTCTTCTCAATCATTTTTTTAAGCTTATTCGCAACTTTCTGCACATTCAGAATCATGAATGATGGTATTTTATTTTCCCAATTTATCCTGTCATCCTGAAAACTGGTATTCATAAGTCCGGATTGAAATAAACCAACTTTGATATCAAATTTTTTTAATTCAAGTCGCAAACCCTTTGTATATGCCATTACTGCGGATTTAGTTGCGGCATATAGGCTATTGTCAGCAAATTGTATTTTACTCACAAGCGAGCCAATATTAAGAATATAGCCAGACTTGCTTAGTTTTATTAATGGAAGCATTTCCTTTACACAATAAAACATGCCATAAACATTAGTCTCAAATTGTTCTTGCATTTCCTTATATTCCATGTCGGCCGAAACTTTATGAAACGCAATAGCGGCATTGTTTATAAGCACATCCAGTTTTTGATACTTTTGGGAGATAAAGGTTGCCAGGTTTTTTACCTCATCCGGTTTTGATACGTCACATTTAATTATTACAGGCGTATACCTTGTTCTGTTTTTTATTGTTTTCTGTAAGGTCAACAACGAATCATATGTTCTAGCTACCAGTATCAAATTTGGATTTTGCACAGCCAAGAGCAGGGCAAGTTCTTTTCCAAGCCCTTTGGAAGCGCCGGTAATCAGAATCGTTTTATCAGACCAATTTTTAGTTGTATTCATGATTTCTTCAGGATTTTTTGTTTATTGATTTTTCTTTTTTGTTTAACTG
This sequence comes from uncultured Bacteroidales bacterium, assembly GCA_965602045.1. GTDB lineage: Bacteria > Bacteroidota > Bacteroidia > Bacteroidales > UBA10428. The sequence goes on from CBFCXR010000123.1 coordinate 3,271, forward strand.
CTTCGAGAATATCATGATTCCGATCAATGCAGAAATAAGTCCGCAGAAGAACCCTCCGAATGAATGATTAAGAGTATTGTCAAGAATACTTTCAGGGAACGGGAACAAAAAGTAATTAAGTGCTCCTGATATTATACCACTTAAGATCCCCCCAAATATTGCGATTTTAAACGCTTCATAAAAAATTTGTTTCATATTTTCCTCCTTTTGTTTTAATTATAGGGACAAAGTAAAGGAGGTTTGAAATGAGATGCATTGATCTATGTTAATTTCTGGCTAACCGATGAAACTTTCAAGGGAGGGAAGGTATTGTTTTTATCGGAACTTGCCTGGCGGCAGACAAGTTCGAACATAATAATATGATTGGAAATCAAACTTTTAAGTGCATTTTAAACGAATAATAAAAATGAGGGTCTTAATTTGATTTTATTTTAAGTTTGCACGAATCCGGCTTAATGATTCCGGGGCTATACCAAGGTAAGAAGAAATGTAAGACTGTTTTATACGGTTAATCATGTTGGGGTAATCTTTTAAAAATTGGATATATCGTGACTGGGCATTGTCCAGTAAAAATTCGGCTTCCCTCTTTTCTTTTAAGATAAATACCATTTCAGCCAGCTTGCGTGACGTAACCTGCCAGAATACATGACGATTAAGCAACTCGGAATACAACTGGTGATCGATTATAAGTAATTTTGAATCTTCCAAAGCCTGGATATAAAAAAGGGATGGTTTTCGTTGAATAAATGCACTGAAAGAAATCGCCAGAGTATGTTCGGGACAAAAATGCTTGGTTACTTCTTTTCCCGAGTTTTCCAGGTAATACATACGCATTAAACCGGAACGCACAAAGGCAATTTTCGAGGGAACCTTACCTGCTTCAAGAAAACATGCGTCCTTTTTGATGCTTATCGTTCTGGAGCGATCTATAAGGTAGTGAAGCTCAGACTTGGGTATTTTTTCAAAAAAATTCACGTTTTTACTTATTTTATCAATAAGGTTTTCTTTCATTTTCTTAATTTTCATATAAATACTTAAACCAATATTTTAAAAGAGTTCAGCTTAATGATGGGCGAAAAATTTGATATAGTACGGTTCGCAGGTAAGTTTAGTTGCCGATGTATATTTTCTACTTTGTCCATAGCGATAAATTTACAATTTTTTATTAATTCTTTAAATTCATTAGATTGTTCTGTTTTTTCGTTACTCATGATTATCTTTTTAAGTAGTAGTGTCTTTCTATTTATACTTCCTATGTTTTTAAGTTTCACATAAATATAATTGCTCAAAGTGACAGTCCCATGTCAATAGTAGAATTTCTTTGCATTACAGCCAAACGTCAGTTTGTCTAAAAACTCCCGTTAATGTTCATTTTATAATTTAAATATAGCCTATTTAAGGCTGGTTTAAAAATTGTTTTTCGAAATATTTCGTGGAAGAAAAGTTCTTTTAAAACGTCGCTATTCCGGTCTGATGTGGAAATCTGATGTTCTCCGGTTTCATTAAGTTGTTTCTCAATCTTTTTATATTCCTTCTTGCGCTTATTTTGTTTCTTTATTTCCTGCTCTAACTGATCATTGTTATCACCATCGTTTTCTGCCATGGCATGTTTGTATTCATTAAGCTTATTCTCAATGTATTCCATGTGACGATTAATTTTCTTCTGATTGAAATTATTTTTCTTACTGTTTTGAGCACGAAATTTAGTACTTCTATTATGTCATAATGTTTTATACCATCTCTAATATCAATAAGCAACTGATAATCAGACCACTCAATCACCAATGATTGATTCAAAGGAAGATTTTGAATGATTTCTTAAAATTTCCGAAAATTCTGAAATGAATAATGCCAGAAATGGAATCTGGGAAGTTATTGTAAATTAGATGATTTATTCGTTGTAATTAAATCTTATAATTAAGATTTATATTTAATCTAAAAATTTAGTTAATATAATGCATCTATTTCTTTATAAAATAATTATGATATGATTTCTGGATGTCTTTTACGACAATGGTATACATGCCGGATATTAAATGAGGTATATCAAGCAATACTTCTTTGTCAGAACTTATAGTACTCATAACCAAGCTTCCTGAAGAATTATAAACATTGATATTCTTTCTATCAAAGTTATCTGTAATAATTTTTAAAGTAGAAAATGCCGGATTTGGATAAACGTTTAATTTATTATAAGTTTTTGAGTAAATGGATAATTCTGCAGGCACATTTGCTTTCAGGTTATATTCACGACTGGTAGTATTGTCCTCAGCCAGTGTAACAATTTTTAATGTATTGTTCAATGAATCGTAATCATTGTATGTAATTTGAGTTCCTGCAAATGTACTATATGCACTTACGGTAGTTGAAAGAAGCTCTTCTATGGTTAATTGGAGTTGAAAGGTATTCCCCGTTGGCCTAAAATTAGTCAGCGGACTTCCGTTCAAAAATATTTGTCTTAAGGTAGCATCATTGCATTTTATTGAAGTATCATAGGTTATTTCAGGTTGATAAAGAGACATCAGATATCTCATTTCATTTTTAAATACCTGATACGTTTCTTCTGTGAATTGAAAATGATTAAGAATATTAGGAGTTATGTTATTATCAGTACCCATTTGCATATAGGTTCTATAACCCTGAGGTGTTACGCCGCCGTCATAGGTCAATGAATCAGGCAGCCACCTTGCCATAGTGACTGCATTATTCCCGGAATCGGACGGTAAGCCTGTATAAGCTGCCAGTAATTTACCATTGTTATTTGCTGCGAATGAATCCGCAGTATAGGTTACATAATCATAAATCCAAGTATTGTATGGAATTGAATCTCCCATAATGCTTATGTTATAGAATGCAGTGTCAGCAGGTTCAAAAATCTTAGCATATTGAACGATTGATGGATCTGGGTTAAGAAGATCTGCACCATTGGGACCAATCAATTTCGGAGAGCTGATCAGGTTCATGGCATAGTTTAGCGTTATATATCCGGTAAGGCATAAAACTGGGGTCTTTACAGTAGACCAACCGGCACCATCGGTGAAGTTTCCACTTCTACAGCCTCTGCAGATAAGAACAAGGTTATAGTTATTTAACCGCTCATAATCAAAACATGCGTCGGTTGTATAAATAAAATCGACTGTTGCTCCCCATTTTGTAAGAGTGTCTATCATGGCCTGGTCTAAATAATTACCATTGGGCAGTTTGTTATCTGGAGAAGTGAAAAGCGCAATTTTTACCGTATCAAAAATCCATCTTCGTTTATGCTTTCTAATATTTCTGAATTCTTTAAAGAAAGAGGGTAAGCTGTTACCAATATTGACAATAACGCAATTGCCACAAAAATTAATTTTTTCATACAAGTAATTCAACTTTATAAATTTAAGAAAATTAAAAAATAATTACATTAGTATTAGAGTAAAAGTTCAAATAATTAGTTCATATAAAAATAGGACACTTTCCATATAATTCTCACGAAAATGTGCAAGCTGAACATTTCAATTCCTTACTATCTCTCTTCTTCTTTTCCTTAACCATAATCCAATTGATAGATAAAGTGAAGCTGCAATTAATCCACAAATTGGAGAGATAAACATCTCTGTACTACCCGTTATCTTGATATAGCCATCAATGACTAATGGATTAATAAGTGAATCTTCTACTGCATGCAGTAAAACCACTGGCCATATAGTGTTTGTCAAGCGATAGATCTCAACAAACATTATTGTCCAAATCATCATGTTTAGCAAAGCAACCATAAAGAACAAAATTCTATCGACAGGTAAAACTGTAAGAATTGTTGATTCAGATAAGAATACGAGGTAATAAGGAAGATGCCAAACTGACCATACTAAACCAACTATTAGATATATTGAAACATCACTGATTTTAAATTTTATAAGTTTTGAAGTTAGATACCCTCTCCAAACAGACTCCTCAAATATGTTTTTTATAATATTTATAATAAGCAAACTGATAAAGATGTTTGCAAAAGCAGATGTATCGAAATTAGAAAAATCAATCCAACCCAGCAATTTGCCAATAATTAAAACAATACCTGTTACTAAAGGGAAAATAATTAAAGATACTATGTACCAAATAATATTGTTTTTAAAATTAAGCCTTAATCCTGCATCTTTCCATCCATCTCCGAAGAATGTTCTGAGAATTATAACCGCTAATAGGGGTATTATCAGCCAAAGCCCCATGCCTAAGGTATTTTCACTTTGTTGTTCAGGCAGGTATTTATCAATAACAACCCCAATCCATCCGCCAATTATCACTATTACAATAAATATAGAAATGTTACGTCTTGTCTTTGGATTACTCATCTTTTTTTATTTTGAA
>CBFCXR010000124.1:0-7534 GCA_965602045.1 uncultured Bacteroidales bacterium
TTCAGGTCACTTATTGTTTGTTTAGGATTTTCAGAATCAAATATTGTTGTTCCTGCTACCAGAACATCTACTCCGGCTTCATAAAGCTTTCCCGCGTTATTTAAATCAACGCCTCCGTCAACCTCAATAAGTGCACTTGAATTCTTTTTAACAATAAGTTCCTTTAGGTCTTTAATTCTGGAATATGAATTATCTATAAATTTCTGTCCCCCATATCCCGGATTAACTGACATTATAAGTACCATGTCAACATCCGTGATAATATCATTTAACAGGAATACTGATGTATGCGGATTTAAAGTAACTGCTGCTTTCATTCCCAGTTCCTTAATCTGATGAACAGTCCGGTGAAGGTGGGTACATGCCTCATAATGAACATTAAGAGTGCTTGCGCCGGCTTCCTTAAAAGTCTCCAGATATTTATGAGGTTCAACAATCATTAGATGCACATCCAGCGGTTTTTCTGCAATTTTTTTAACATGTTCAATAACAGGTATTCCAAAAGAAATGTTCGGGACAAAAACACCATCCATTACATCGAAATGAATCCAGTCGGCATCACTCTCATTCACCATCATAATATCATCATGCAAGTGATTGAAATCGGCTGCCAGAATTGAGGGAGCAATTAAACGCTTCATTTATTGTTTTTTTAATCTTACACAAAAATATAACTTTCATAAAATAATGAACAGGATTTAAAGAATTTCCTGTTCAGAATAAATATTATGCAGGAATGATTATTAACCAAGGTAGGTTTTTAGTATTTTGCAGCGAGTAGCATTTTTCAGGCGCTTGATAGCTTTTTCCTTTATTTGCCGAACTCTTTCCCGTGTTAAGTTGAACTCTTCGCCTATTTCTTCCAGGGTATGAGGATGTTTGCCGTTTAAACCATAATATAACCTAATTATATTTGCCTCACGGAATGTCAGAGTTGATAAAACCCTTTCAATTTCTTTTCTTAAAGAATCGGTTAAAAGTCCCTTATCAGGACTGGGAATATCTTTGTTCAGCATTATCTCGTACATGTTTCCTTCTTCACCTTGCTGCAGTGGAGCATCCATTGAAACATGTCTTCCGGCAGTTTTTAAAGATTCTTTCACATCATCAGGAACTAATTCCAAAGCATAAGCCACTTCCTGAACGGAAGGCTCCCTTTCGAATTTTTGTTCAAGCTCAGATAATGTTTTATTTATTTTATTTATTGAACCGATTTTATTCAAGGGGAGGCGGACAATCCTCGCTTGTTCAGCAAGAGCCTGTAAAATCGATTGTCTTATCCACCAAACAGCGTAGGATATAAATTTAAATCCCCGGGTTTCATCAAATCTTTGGGCAGCTTTGATAAGTCCCAGGTTACCTTCATTAATTAAGTCAGGTAAACTAAGTCCCTGGTTTTGATACTGTTTTGAAACAGATACAACAAACCTGAGGTTTGCATTAATTAATTTCTTTAAAGCATTATCATCACCATTCTTAATTCTTCTAGCCAGCTCAACTTCTTCTTCGGCTGTAATTAAATCAACTTTGCCAATTTCATGTAAATATTTATCAAGAGACGGTGTTTCGCGATTTGTAACTTGTTTGATAATTTTGAGCTGTCTCATATTACAAGGGAATTAGTATTGAAAATTTAACGAGATAAAGCCGCGAATTAAAATTGTTTCAGTATTTCTTAGGTATTCAAAAAAAAATATATTATATTTGATGCACTACGTGAAATCAACGACTGATTAACCCTTGTCAACGAACCTTAGTTATCTTAAGAATTAAAAGCCAATAAAATTAAAAAAAAAATTTATTAAAAATCGGTATTGTAAAATAATTTATATTTTTTTTTGGTAATTCTAACTAAATCCTTATTATTGCATTGGATTTCCGATATGAAATTACCAATTGCTCGCTGAAAAAAATTCCTGAAAACAAATTGAATATTATCCTATTGCAGTTGCATAACGTTTTGAATAATAAGTGTATAATCCATTATATTAATTAATACTCATTAAAAATTATGTATGACATTTTAGAGCTGAATAAGAAATTAGTTTCAGAGCTTAGAGATATTGCAAAAAAGTTGAAAATTAAAAAAGTAGATTCTCTTAAGAAGCAGGATATAGTATATAAAATCTTAGATCAACAAGCAATTAGCGCAACTGAATCAAGGAAAGATGAAAAATCAGTAAGGAGAAGAATTAATAAGTCAAAAACCAGTGAACCTGCTTATAGAGGGAGGAACATTAGTGAAACTGAACGAAAAACAGAAAGGAGAGTTGAACGAAATGAAGAAAGGAGAGTTGAACGAAATGAAGAAAGGAAGTTAGAACAAAATGAAGAAAGGAAGTTAGAACAAAATGAAGAAAGGAATGAAACTTTAATGAAAGATAAAGAAAAATTAGTTGATGAAACAATTCAATTGCTTGATAAAGAACAGAAGATGAAAAATAGCAATGATAATAACAGAGATATTAGTAATGAAAATATTAATAATGGATATAAAGCAGATATAGCGCAGAAAGAAAAAATAGAAAATACTGTTAATACAAAATCTGAAAAAAGACCTCAGGGCAAAATCAATGATTTTGATGGAATTATCAGTAATTCGGGTGTACTTGAAATAATGCCGGATGGCTATGGATTTTTGAGATCTTCAGATTATAATTATCTAAACTCGCCTGATGATATTTATGTATCACAGTCACAAATTAAACTGTTCGGACTTAAAACAGGGGATACGGTTAAAGGAACCATACGGCCACCAAAAGAGGGAGAAAAATATTTCCCCTTGATCAAAATAGAAGAGATTAATGGACGGGATCCTGATTATATAAGAGACAGAGTTCCTTTTGATTACTTAACGCCATTATTTCCTAATGAAAAGTTTACATTAATAAATTCTGAGGAAGTAGGTGTTTTGTCAGTGAGAATTGTCGATATGTTTGCTCCGATAGGTAAAGGACAACGTGGGCTTATTGTAGCTCAGCCGAAAACAGGAAAGACTGTCCTGTTACAGGATATCGCTAATGCAATTGCTGCGAATAATCCGGAAGTATATTTAATTATTCTTTTAGTAGATGAGCGGCCGGAAGAAGTTACTGATATGGCCAGAAATGTCAGGGGAGAAGTAATTTCTTCTACTTTTGATGAGCCGGCTGAAAGACATGTAAGAATAGCTAATATTGTTCTTGAAAAAGCAAAAAGACTAGTGGAATGTGGCCATGATGTTGTGATTCTTCTTGACTCAATTACACGTCTGGCCAGAGCATTTAATACAATCGCCCCGGCATCAGGTAAGGTATTATCAGGAGGAGTCGATTCTAATGCTCTGCACAAACCGAAGAGATTTTTCGGTGCAGCAAGAAATATTGAACACGGAGGATCATTAACAATTTTAGCAACCGCCCTTACTGAAACAGGATCAAAAATGGATGATGTAATTTTTGAAGAATTCAAGGGCACAGGGAACATGGAATTACAGCTTGACCGTAAACTATCCAACAGACGCATATTCCCGTCGGTTGATATTACAGCCTCAAGCACAAGAAGAGAAGATTTATTATTGAATAAAAACTTTCTTAATAAAATATGGATTCTTAGAAAGTATCTTACCGATATGAATTCTACTGAAGCTATGGAATTTCTGCGGGAAAGACTGGTGAAAACCGAATCAAATGAAGAATTTTTAATTTCTATGAATGGGGAATAAGAAAGTAACGGAACAAAATAAAGCAGGATTTTCCTGCTTTTTTTTATTTTATTTTGACCTCTTTGTTTAATAAAAACAAATCATTCTTTTTCTTATTTTTAATCAAAATGAATAACACTTAAATGTTATAAAACAGTGTAAATAGTAAGTGATTTCTTATAATTTTGTATTTTCTATTTTTTATTTAGATATAAATGTAAAACATTAATAATTAGTAAATTAAAATGGCAGTAAAGAAAGATTTTATTACTTGTGATGGGAATTATGCTGCATCACATATTGCTTATATGTTTAGTGAGGTAGCAGCAATTTATCCAATTACACCATCATCGACAATGGCTGAATACATTGATGAATGGTCGGCTAATGGAAGAAAAAATTTATTTGGGGAAGTGGTAAAAGTATCTGAGATGCAATCTGAGGGTGGTGCATCGGGTGCTCTTCATGGTTGCCTGCAATCCGGCGCATTAACTTCCACATTTACAGCTTCACAAGGATTGTTATTAATGATACCAAATATGTATAAAATTTCCGGTGAGTTATTACCAGGAGTTTTTCATGTTTCGGCAAGGAGTCTGGCAGCTCAGGCTCTGTCAATATTTGGCGACCATAGCGATGTTATGTCTACAAGAAACACCGGATTTGCACTACTTGCCACTGGTAGTATACAGGAGATAATGGATATAGCTGCCGTGGCTCATCTTGCGGCTATAAAATCAAGGATTCCTTTCCTGCATTTTTTTGACGGTTTTAGAACCTCACATGAGGTACAAAAAGTTGAAGCTCCATCTACTGAAGATTTGGCAAAGCTTGTTGATTACAAAGCTTTGCAGGAGTTCAGGGACAGGGCTCTTAATCCTGAACATCCTGTAACCAGAGGTACTGCCCAGAATCCTGATATTTATTTTCAGACAAGGGAGGCTATTAATAGGTTTTATGAACCAATACCTGATATAGTTGAGGATTATATGCAGCAGGTAGCAAAGATAACCGGCCGGGAATATCACCCCTTTACTTATTACGGACCGGAAGATGCCGAGAATATAATTATGGCAATGGGTTCTGTTACTGAAACAATAAGAGAAGTAGTAGATTATCTTGTTAATCAGGGTAAGAAAGTTGGCCTTATAGCAGTACATTTATATCGCCCGTTTTCATCAAAATACCTGTTGAAGGCTATCCCTAAAACAGTAAAGAAAATATGTGTACTTGACAGGACTAAAGAACCTGGTGCAGAAGGTGAACCTTTATATTTAGATGTAAGGAACGTATTTTATAGAAAAGAGAATGCTCCTGTTGTTGTTGGGGGTAGATATGGATTAAGTTCTAAAGATACTACCCCGTCAATGATAATTAGTGTTTTTGAGAATCTTGAACAAAATGAGCCTAAGGACAGATTTACAGTTGGTATTGATGATGATGTAACATTTACCTCTCTTCCATTAAAAGAAGAGATTAGTGTTGCACCTGAAGGTACTTTTGAGGGAAAATTTTATGGAATTGGAGCAGATGGAACAGTTGGTGCTAACAAGAATTCAATTAAAATTATAGGAGAAAATACAAACAAATATGCTCAAGCCTATTTTGCATATGATTCTAAAAAGTCCGGCGGTATTACTATTTCTCATTTAAGATTTGGTGATAATATAATACGGTCCACATATCTTGTTGGAACTCCTGATTTTGTTGCCTGCCATGTGCCCGCTTACCTTGATAAATATGATATGCTAAAAGGCCTGAAGAAAGGAGGTACATTTTTATTAAACAGCATCTGGGATGCTGAAGAAACAAAGAAAAGGCTGCCGGATAGTATGAAAAAATATATGGCAGCTAACAATATCAGTTTTTATATTATAAACGCAACCAATATAGCTGAAAAAATTGGACTTGGGGGCAGGACAAATACAATTATGCAATCAGCATTTTTTAAAATTGCAAATATAATACCATATAAAGATGCAGTATCAGAAATGAAGAAAGCAATAATTAAAACATTCGGAAGGAAGGGTGAAGATATTGTTAATATGAATCATGCTGCAGTAGATCGTGGTGGTGAAGTTGAGAAAGTTGAAATTCCGGCAGATTGGGCAAATATTAAAATCAAAGATAAAGAGGACAGCAGGAAATTGCCGGCATTTGTTAAAGAGGTAGCAGAACCTATTAATAATTTAAAAGGCGATGATTTGAAGGTAAGTGCATTTTTAGGACGTGAAGATGGAACTTTCCCGCCCGGAACAACTGCTTACGAAAAACGCGGAGTTGCTGTAAATGTTCCTGAGTGGATACCTGAGAATTGTATTCAATGTAACCAGTGTGCATATGTTTGTCCACATGCTTGTATAAGGCCATTCTTATTGAATGAAAAGGATATGAAGAATATACCTGACGGTATTAAAACCATAAAAGCACAAGGCAGGGATTTTGAGGGACTGCAATACAGGCTTCAGTTGAGCCCGCTTGATTGTACCGGATGTTCAGTATGTGCAGAAGTATGTCCTTCAAAGGAAACGTCCCTGGTTATGAAACCTCTTGGAACACAAATGGATGAGGCAGAAAGATGGGATTATTTATCTAAGAACGTTTCATATAAAACTGAGAATATAGAAATTCAAAAGTCAGTAAAAAACAGTCAGTTTGCTCAGCCACTATTCGAATTTTCCGGAGCTTGCGCAGGTTGTGGAGAAACACCTTACGTTAAACTGGTTACTCAGCTATATGGTGATAGAATGATAGCTGCAAATGCAACCGGATGCTCATCAATATATGGCGGCACAGCTCCTTCAACACCCTATTGTGCCAATAAGGAAGGTAAAGGTCCGGCATGGGCTAATTCATTATTTGAAGATAATGCAGAGTATGGTTATGGTATGGCAATCGGTGTTAGAAAGCTAAGAGAGCGGATTGAGTTGAAAATGAAAAACATAATTAGCGGAAATGGCAATTACTCCAATGAAATTAAGCAAGTCTGCAAAGAATGGATTGAAGGAAAAGATGATGCTGATCAATCAAAAATTGCTTCTCCAAAAGTTGTTAAATCTTTTGAAGGATTAAATGACACTGCTGCAAAAGAGATAATAGAATTAAAGCAATACCTGATTAAAAAGTCTGTTTGGATCATTGGCGGAGACGGATGGGCATATGATATTGGATATGGGGGATTGGACCATGTAATAGCCTCGGGCGAAGATGTTAATATGTTAGTTCTGGATACAGAAGTATATTCAAATACCGGGGGACAGGCTTCCAAAGCAACACCGATTGGGGCAGTTGCAAAATTTGCGGCTTCAGGAAAGAAAATAAGAAAGAAAGATTTGGGAGCAATGGCCATGACTTATGGTTATGTGTATGTTGCACAGGTTGCCATGGGTGCAAGTCAAAGTCAATTCCTTAAAGCATTAAGAGAAGCTGAAGCATATCCGGGGCCATCAGTGTTAATCGTATATTCACCTTGTATTAATCATGGCCTTAGGGCAGGTATGGGTAAATCCCAGGAAGAACAAAAACTAGCTGTTGAAGCCGGGTACTGGCATCTCTACAGGTATAATCCATTGCTGGAAAAAGAAGGTAAAAATCCTTTTGTACTGGACTCTAAAGAGCCTGACTGGCCTAAGTTCCAGGGATTCCTCAATGGTGAAGTACGCTATGCCTCACTTAAAAAATCTTTCCCAAAGGAGGCTGAAGAATTGTTCAGTGCTGCAGAAAAAGATGCTCAATGGAGATATAACAGTTATAAGAGATTATCATTAATGGATTATTCAAAAGGATAATTTGATAATTTCTTGTATAAATAAAGCTGTTTTAAAACACCCCTATGATTCTGTTTTTTGAGAC
>CBFCXR010000125.1:0-7488 GCA_965602045.1 uncultured Bacteroidales bacterium
GTGAAATTTTTATGCTATTAAATTGAAAACTTCTAAAAATCTGATATTATCATTACTCGCAGCGGCATCACACTCAATATATCGCACAGTAATTAGTTTTACTGTTAAATTTAAAAGGGGCTGTCTTTTTAGACAGCCTTTTTTGTTGAAAAAAGGTTACAAATCCTGGATCTGTAACACCTATCTCCAGCTTAAGTTTACAACTTAAGCTGGCAAATAAAATGAAGTTTTAAACTTCATTTTGTAATTTGATATAAAATCATCAATAGCAGGTTATTCGAAAGTTATGAGCTTTCATATATTATTCGGCTTAAGTTAAAAAGCCAGAATATGGAAATTCAAACCTGCAGCAGTATTTGCCTTTTCAAGTTTTTAAATAGAAATAATACAATCAAATATTCCCTATATATACTTAACTTTAAATGAAAATATCAAAACTTTAATAATTGAAAGTTTTTTTTGATATTCGTTTTTATTTTACCGCAGTTAGAAAATTTTATATTGATTTTATATGTCAGGACTGTCAGTAGTATGTGCATCCGCTGGTTCAGGTAAAACTCATAAAATTACCAGGGAATTTCTAAAATTATTATATAAGGACACTGATAATTTCAGGCATATCCTTGCTGTGACATTTACCAACAAAGCCACGGAGGAGATGAAAAGCAGGATAATAAGAGAATTAAATAATCTTTCAGAAAACCGGGCTTCTGAATATCTGAATTATATTTCAGAACAGACCGGATTCTCTGAAAAGGCGGTCAGACTGAAATCAGATATTATTTTAAAAAAAATACTCCATAATTATTCGAGATTTTCAGTAAGCACAATTGATAGTTTTTTTCAAAAGATAATCCGTTCATTTACACGGGAAATTGGTATCCAGAGTGGTTTTACAATTGAATTGGATACAGAAAATGTACTGGATAAATCCATAGATCGACTTCTTTTTAATATTGAGGAAAATACTGCATTAAAAAACTGGCTTATTCATTTTACTAAAGACAGAATTGAAGAGGGTAGGGGATGGAATTTCAAAAACGACATTCTGGAACTGGGCAGAGAAGTATTTAAGGAAGAGTTCAGGATATTTAGTGATGATGTTTCAAAAAAACTGGGTAATAAAGAATTACTGTCAGATTATTATGCAGAGTTATATAAAATTATTAATCATTTTGAGGAGAAACTTTCGGAAAAAGGATCCGGAGGTATGGAGTTGATCTCCTCTCATTTATTAACTGTTGATGACTTTAGTAATAAAATGACAGGCCCGGCAGGATATCTTTTTAAACTTGCCGGTAAAAATATTTTGGAACCCGGTATCCGCATCAGACAGGCGGCAAACTCCCCGGAAAAATGGTATACAAAGTCATCTGAGAAAAGAAGTAAGATTGAAGAAATATACAGAAACGGACTTAATGATATTTTAATTGATGTCATAGACTTCTTTGATGAAAATTATAATGATTATAAAACCTCTAAAACAATATTGTCGAATATTTTCACTCTTGGAATATTATCAGATCTAACAAAGACCGTTTTACAGTATACAAATGAGAAGAATCTGTTCATAATTAATGATGCTGCAACATTTTTAAATAAAATAATTGATAACAACGACACACCCTTTGTTTATGAAAAGACAGGCAACTATTTCCATCATTTTATGATTGATGAATTTCAGGATACTTCCGGATTTCAATGGAATAATTTCCGCCCTTTGATCTCCAATAGCCTGTCACAGAACTATGATAATATGGTTGTCGGAGATGCCAAGCAATCTATATACAGGTGGCGAAATACAGATTGGGAAATCCTGGCTGAAAAGATATTCAATGATTTTATTTCAGAAAGCATAAATACTGAAACACTTAAGAACAACTGGAGAAGCCGTAAAAAAATTATCGATTTCAACAATTCGTTTTTTACCGTCGCCGCGAAATTTTTGCAGGACACTTTCAATAATGAATTAGTTGATACAGATAATACACAGGATTTAAAAAAATTGAAGAGTAATATAGTTGATATTTATAACGATGTCTGCCAGTTGGAGGCAGTATCAGGAAATGATGAACATGGCTATATTAATATAAAATTCCTGGATGAAGCGGATAAAGATATAACAGGAGAAAATCTGATAAAGGTCCTGAAGGAACTTCAGGATAAGGGATATCGTTTAAAAGATATCGCTATTCTTACAAGAAGAAAAAAAGAAGGAAAAGAGGTTGCTGATTTCTTAATTGAATATATAAACTATAATGAAACAGATGGAAAATACAAATTTGATGTTATTTCTGATGAATCACTTTATTTAAGCAGTTCTTCTGCAGTGAATTTCATTATAGCAATCTTAAAATATTTCATCAATCCCGGGGATAATATTAATAACTACTTTATTGCATTTGAATATTTAAATTATATTAAATCCGGCGCAGAGGATAATGATGTTACTTTTCCCGGGTATTGTTCCACAGATGAGAAAGTTGCACCGGAAGAATTTCTACCGGAATCTGTTGTTAAGTCTCTGGAATACATAAAGAATCTTAATATTTATGAGAAGGTTGAACGGCTAATTGAAATATTTGATTTGAGCACTTTAAGAGGTGAATTGCCTTTTATTCAAGCTTTTCAGGATTTAATTCTCGATTATTCACGGAAAAATCCGTCAAATATAAATGCGTTTCTTGAATACTGGGAAGATACCGGTAACAGTAAATCAATATCAATATCGGAAGCACAGGACGCAATTAGAATTTTAACAATTCATAAATCAAAAGGTCTGGAATTTAAGGCGGTTATAATTCCATATTGCAACTGGAATTTTGATCATTATCAGAAAAGGCAAATATTATGGTGCAAACCATCAAAAAGCCCTTTTGATAAATTAAATGTTGTGCCTGTCAATTATGGGAAAGAGCTGAAAAATACTTTATTTGCTAATGAATATTATACTGAGAAACTAAAAACATACATTGATAATTTGAATTTATTATATGTAGCTTTTACAAGGGCCAGTGATGCTCTGTATTGTTTCGCAGGAAACGGTAATAAAACAAACGGCAGGATTACCAGGGTATCTGATTTATTAGGTAAGGTATGCCGTAATGATAGTAAGGATAATGAACCGGACAATGACGGCTGTGGGAAATTGACATTTAATAAATATTATAATAATATTCAAAATACATTTGAATTTGGAATGTTATTTCATGATGACTCAGATGATAATATCAGTGAGTTTTCAGTAAGCAGGATTAAAGAGTATCCAACCCTGGATAACCGGAAAAAGCTTAGAATTGCCTATCAAGCCGGTGAATTATTTACTTCAGATACTGAAATTATTACCAGGCCATTAAGTTACGGTAAATTAATGCACGAGATATTTTCAAATATAATTACAATTGCTGATGTTGAAAGCGCTATAGAAAAAGTTTATATTGAAGGTAAAGTCGGACTTACTGAAAAAAAATTAATACATAGTGAAATAAAAAGAATTTTTACAGATACCCGGATCCGAAGCTGGTTCTCAAATAAATGGAAAGTAATTACTGAAAAGGATATTATTTTGCCTGATGGCTCAGTCAAACGGCCCGACAGGATTCTTTTAAGAGATGATAAGGCTGTTATAATAGATTATAAATTTGGAATAAGAGAGCTGAAGGAGCATATTGATCAAATCCGGGAGTACGAAAGGCATTTGAACGAAATGGGATATGGTATTATTGAGTCTTTTGTCTGGTACATTAATAAAGGTAAAATTATTAAGGCTTAATTTCATTAATAACTATATAATGCATTTATGATATTTCCATGGGGACATAGCCGAAGATTTAATGCTTATTCAAATTACCTGAAAACATTATTTGGATGCAGGGTGCAGAAAGTCTCTATTGATGCAGGATTTACCTGTCCCAACAGAGACGGGACTAAAGGAACTGGTGGCTGTAGCTTTTGTAATAATGAAGCTTTTAGTCCCTCTTATTGTAATGCAAAAAAATCAATAAAGCAGCAGATAAGAGAGGGAATACAATTTCATGAAAAAAGATATAAAACAGCCCATAAATATTTAGCATATTTTCAGGCTTTTTCAAATACATACAAATCACTTGATGAGTTAGCTGATATTTATAACCAGGCACTTGGAGTTGATAAAATTATCGGAATAGTGGTTGGCACAAGGCCTGATTGCATTGATGAGGATAAATTAAAATATTTTAAAGACCTGGCGCAAAAGCATTATATTGTTATTGAGTATGGTATTGAATCATGTAATAATGATATCTTAAAGAAAATTAACCGGGGGCATACCTTTGAAGAGACAGTTGAAGCTATTAAAAGAACAGCAATAAAAGGTATTCGTACTTCGGGGCACATGATTTTCGGATTGCCGGATGAATCAAAAGATGAGATGCTGAAATCAGCAAAGATACTATCAAGGTTACCACTGAATAACATAAAATTCCACCAGTTACAGATTATTAAAGATACACTGATGGAAGAAGAATACCGGAAATATCCCGCTAGTTTTACAGTATTTAGCGTTAATGAATACCTGGATTTTATAGTAAAATATCTGGAATACTTAAATCCGTCTATTGTTGTTGAACGCATCGCAGGAGAAACACCCCCAAGATATAATTCAGGGGAAAAATGGGGATTACGTTATGATCAGATTCTGGTTGAACTGGAGAAAAAAATGGAAGAAAGAAATACATGGCAGGGGAGGTTGTACAAGTAAGTAATGAATATATAATGGGTAATGTAAATTTCAAATCAGAAACAGCTATTCTATCAACAACCTACCTGGGACCTGTACAATATTTTACGAAATTTTTTCTATATAGGAAAATATTTATAGAACAGTATGAAACCTACTTAAAGCAATCATACAGAAACAGGTGTTATATATATGGAGCTAACGGAGTATTGACACTTATAATTCCTGTTAAGAAACAGAGTGGAAATGCCACAAAAACAAAGGATATATTAATTGATTATGATACAAGCTGGCAGCGGATTCATTGGAATTCCATAGTTTCTGCATATGCATCATCTCCTTTCTTTGAATTTTATGAGGATGATTTCAGACATTTATATGATAGTAAGGAAAAGTATCTTTTGGATTTAAATCAAAAACTACTTGAATTAATTCTTGATTTTCTTGAAATTGAGAGTGTAATTAAGCTAACAGGGGAATATAGAAAAATATATGATGGTGAAAAGGATTACAGGGATATGTTAAATCCTAAGAAAAGACTTTTAAAACCTGATAACAGATTCAATCCCTGTAAATACAACCAGGTTTTTACTGCGAATCACGGATTTATTGAAAATTTAAGCATTATTGATTTACTTTTTAATGAAGGGACAAATGCCTGTGAGATTCTTGTCAAGTCTATAAAATAGAAAGGAGCTGTCTCAAAAGCCCCTTTTACGTCATTGCGGGGAGGAACGACGAAGCAATCAATCACTAGCTTAAGTTTGTAACTTAAGCTGGTAAATAAAATGAAGTTTTTAACTTCATTCAGCCTAGCATAAAATTACCATTAGCACTTTTATGAAAGTTTGCAGGGACAAGATTCCTCCTGAAGGACAGTTCCCTTTTGGTCCTGGTTGTCCTTTTTTCCTGGTTGTCATTCAGGAGGAAACCTGTTACTATAACTTATCAATCTGTATTTTAAAATCTGAAGCCTATAGTGGCGAGCAATTTAAGTTTATTGCCGGTGATGGTAGCTATATTATCGTAATATAAACTGTATTTCTCTTCATTTAATGAATATGCACCCCCTATATCGAAGAAAAAGTTTTTATCCCTGAAACCCAACCCTCCCGTAATATTTGTATGCGATGCATCTTTATTTATTTCATTACTTTCAAAAGGACTGGGATAATAAGCAAATCCGGCTCTGTATGACAATTGTCCTGTCCTGATTTCGGCACCTGTTTTGATATTCAGTACCGATTTGTACGCTTCCTGAATTTCATCATTTACATCGTCGAAATTATAGTCGTTGTTAATCTTCCTGATTCTTGAAGTTGCATAATCAACATACTCGATATCAACACCCAGAAGTGCAAACTTTTTTACTTGGATACCTAAACTTCCGTTAATTTTTAAGGGAGTAACCAGGTCATATTCGCTGATTCCAATTTCAATCCTGCTTCCGTCAGAGTACGTTGGATATACCGTATAGCTGTCCCCGTTATCAAAACCTGACCGCATGGTAATATAATATTCATCCTGCAGTTTGATTCGTGTCGGGAAGTTAACAGAACCGCCAATTCTAACAGGATTAACAGGTTTGACAATAAATCCAGCTTTAAAATTGAATCCTGATCCCTTGGTTATTAATTCCTCGCTCATCCTGAAATTATTAAAATCATTCTGGTTTAAGTCATCAAACTCACTATGATCAGAAAGTGCTGTATATCTAACACTTATAAAACCAATAGAAGCTCCCACGTAAAGCTTGTGATTTATATTGGCACCAAAGGAAAATGCCCAGTCTCCCATACCTCCATTAGTTCTTATAGATTTTCTTTGAGTGATGGGCAATAATACCGGAGTATCATATTCATTATCAGAACCCGGGATAGTATCAATAATATATGCGTCAAAAGCCAGTCTTTCATAAAATGCATCCAGACCTTCAGGATCCAGACCATTTGAATTATCCAAAAAATAATCCGCCAGGGAGTTATTTGAATTTACTCCTTCAATCATTATATTATTATTGAAGTCATTTATTCTGTTATATGTAAAGCCAAAGCTGTATCCTGTAACACCTGTAGGATTATTTGTTTTAACCGCAGAAACAAATCCGATATTATTTAATTTGAAAGAATATTTGAAATCTTCGTTTTTTTCTGACTTGTACTCAGATTTATCTATGGCGTATAAGAAGCCGGGCGTAAAAGAAAATTCTGATTTTCTATATACTCCGATACCGGCCGGATTAATACTAACAGATGATATATCACCTCCAAGTGAACCAAATGCACCTCCCATGCTTAAAGCACGTGCACTGCTTCCCGCAAATGTTTGCGAGTATCTCAGAGCGTCAACTAAATTTTGTGTTGAGGCTGCGATAGTAATCGATATCATTAGAATAAATATATATAGTCTTTTCATGATGTTTTGTTTTTTATATATTATTTCCACATACTGATGTTATAATCAGAATTAATTTATCCAGTTAAAATTCTAAGAAAGAATTATTTATAATTTATCATCTCCGGCCACCTGAGCTTGATCTTGAACTGCTGCTGCTGCTGCTGGATGATCTACTTGAGCTTCCTGACGAAGAACTGCTGGGTCTTGAATAACTTCTTGAGCTGCTACTGCTGCTTGGCCTCGAATAACTTCTAGAACTGCTGCTGCTACTGCTGCTTGGCCTCGAATAACTTCTAGAACTGCTGCTGCTGCTACTGCTTGGCCTTGAATAACTTCTTGAACTGCTGCTGCTGCTGCTTGGCCTTGAGTAGCTT
>CBFCXR010000126.1:0-7479 GCA_965602045.1 uncultured Bacteroidales bacterium
CCATCTTTTTGTATGGGAGGCTCCGCATCCTACTGTTAATAATGAAATGCTGGTAACGTCTTCTTCGGCCAGGGCATTTGTATTTAGTACTAATGCAGAGGATAATGCCTGTCCGTATTCAGCAGAGTAACCACCTGTACTAAATACCATTCCGTTAAACAGAAAGGGGGAAAATCGTCCTCTAACCGGAACATCCGGCATTCTTGACGTATAAGGTGTTTGCAGCAGCATTCCATCCATAAATGTCTTTGTTTCATAGCTGGCACCGCCTCTTACAAATAACCTTCCGGTTTCTCCAACTGTCTGAGTACCCGGTAAAGTATTAACAGCTCCGTAAATATCCCCCTCTGCACTTGCAGTGGTAACAATATCAAGCGGTTTGAGCAAAACTGACTTCTTTTTATCGCTTGCTTCAAAAAAGCCTGCATTTATCACTGCTGAGTTAATGGAATTGCTGCTTTCCGATAGAATGATATTTAAAACTATTGTGGAATTATTGAGATTCAGTTCCTGCTCAAAATCTTTAAAACCAATATAACTTACTATCAGCTTTTGATTGTCCTTAAGATCAGTATTTATTATAAAATTACCTTCTTTACCGGAAGTGCAACCTTCATAAGTATTATCGAAATAAATATTGGCGCCGGTCAGCGGATTATCCTTTTTATCCCTGACTGTACCTGAAATAACAGATTGGGTTTTTGTTTCCGGGAAAAACAAAATCAGTAAAATACTTATTATAAAAATCCTCATAGCAATAATTTTAATTTCTGGCACAAATATTCTTTATTATTATAGCGCTTAAAAAACTAAGTAGCTGAAATGTGGAAAAAAGAAGCTGAAGTGTATCTTTTTAAAGCGGAATCATTTGAATGTTGCCTTTTTTACCCCTGGATTGACTTCGTTGAGCCCTGACGGGGTTCCCTGCCTGATTATTTGAAAAATATTCATAATAAATGATATGCTTTTGATGTCATTAGCATTATTTGTAATTTTAATTTATGAACAGGGAGTTACATATAACAAAAGATAATTCTCACACAATATATGTTCCGGAAATAGATGAGCATTATCATTCAAAATTCGGAGCAATAAAGGAATCAAAACATGTCTTCATTAATGCCGGTTTAAGATACTATGGCAAACAAAACTTAAAAGTTTTTGAAATTGGCTTTGGAACCGGTCTGAATATGTTATTAACAATGATAGAAGCAACAAAATCCGGAATAATTATAGAGTATTATTCGATCGATAATTTTCCTCTGGATCTTAAAATTATAAATGAACTTAATTATACGGATATATTAAAATTAAATGAAACGGAAAAAAATCTGTTTTATAGAATGCACAATGAAAAATGGAACACAGATATTAAACTGAATAACAATTTTAAATTCACTAAGATAAATAATGATATTAGCAGGTATCAAATTCCCTTTTTTTATGACCTGGTTTATTTTGATGCCTTTGCACCGGATAAGCAACCGGAGATATGGAGCAAAGACATATTTCAAAAAATATTCAACAACCTAATCAGCAATGGAATACTTATTACTTATTGTGCCAAGGGCACGATAAAAAGGACTCTTCAGTCAGTTGGATTTCATGTTGAAGGTATTCCCGGCCCTACGGGGAAAAGAGAGATGATCAGAGCCCGCAAATTATAACCATTCCTTTACTGCCTGAAAATGCTTCTAATCCTTTTATTAATGGGATTATATGAATCAATGCATTTTTTGAACATAACCAGTAATAGATTGTTAATAACCATTAGAAAAAGTATTTCAATCATTTTATCTCTATTCAGATCATAATTTGTATTTTTACTAACCTAAGAAAAACATGAAAAAATTAGAAGAAGGAGACAAAGCCCCTGCCTTTGAAGGCAAGGATCAGAATGGAAAAACCATAAGTCTTAGTGATTTTTTGGGCAAAAAAGTAATTCTGTATTTTTACCCAAAGGATGATACTCCCGGTTGCACATTAGAAGCATGTAACCTGCGGGATAACCATACAGAACTAATTAAAAGAGGTTTTGAAGTTTTGGGTGTAAGTCCTGATAGCGAGAAGTCACATACCAGATTTGCCGGGAAATATAATCTGCCATTCCCTCTCATTGCTGATACAGAAAAGCAAATACTAAAAGAATTCGGTGCATGGGGTGAAAAAAACATGTATGGTAAAACTTCAGAAGGAGTACTTCGTACGACTTTTGTTATAAATGAAGAGGGAATAATCGAAAAGGTATTTTCAAAAGTTGATACAAAAAATCACACGAAGCAGATACTGGACGGACTTGGGATAGATTAATACATTACTCTTTCATTATCCTTGTTTCACTTGTTACAGAGGATTAAAAGAGAGTAATATGCAGTAGCAAATAATGTATTATAATCTTTAATATAAAAGCTGTAACAATGTCAAAAGAAGAACCTGTTAACGCAATTAAACAACAAAAGCTCAAAGCATTAGAACTAACCCTGGGAAAAATAGAAAAGGATTTTGGTAAAGGTTCCATTATGAAATTAGGGGACAATGCCATTGAAAATATTGCTTCCATACCTTCCGGTTCAATTGCTTTAGATTCAGCCCTTGGTGTTGGAGGGTATCCGAGAGGAAGAGTAATTGAGATATTTGGTCCTGAAGCCTCAGGTAAAACAACATTAGCAATACATGCTATTGCTGAAGCCCAAAAAGCAGGCGGTATAGCCGCATTTATTGATGCCGAGCATGCATTTGACAGGTTCTATGCTCAGAAACTGGGTGTTGATGTTGAAAACCTTCTGATTTCGCAACCCGATGATGGTGAACAGGCATTAGAGATTACTGATCATCTAATCCGCTCAGGGGCTATAGATATTATTGTTATTGACTCTGTTGCAGCGCTCACGCCCAGAGCTGAGATAGAAGGTGAGATGGGTGATTCTAAAATGGGCCTTCAGGCAAGATTAATGTCACAGGCATTAAGGAAACTTACTGCTAATATCAACAAAACAAATACTTGTTGCATGTTTATAAACCAGCTTCGTGAAAAAATCGGGGTAATGTTTGGTAATCCTGAAACTACCACAGGAGGAAATGCCTTGAAATTTTATGCTACAGTTAGGGTTGATATCAGAAGGATAACCCAGATAAAAGAAGGAGACCAGGTATTAGGCAACCGCACCCGGGTTAAGATTGTAAAAAATAAGCTGGCACCTCCGTTCCGCAAGGCTGAATTCGATATCATTTACGGACTGGGAATATCTAAAACCGGTGAATTAATTGATCTGGGAGTTGAACTTGAGATTATCAAAAAAAGCGGATCATGGTTTAGTTATAGTGACACAAAACTAGGCCAGGGCAGGGATTCGGTAAAAGCCCTTCTTGCAGATAACCCGGAACTTTCTGATGAACTGGAACAAAAAATTACTGATGCACTAAAAGGTTAATATTTCGGTGCATTCTCCGCGGGATGCTCTTTGCCAAATAATTTCCAATACTGCTTTATCGTCAATTTTACTTCCTTATTTAAAATTAACATTCCTAATAAATTCGGAATTGTCATTAAAGCAACAGTAATGTATGAGAATGACCAGATAACTGTTGTATCAATAAAAGATGCAATAAAAAATCCTGCCACATATAAAAATCTGTATACTATAACATATTGAGAGCCCCACAGAAATGTAACAGCCCTGTCGCCATAATATGACCAGGATATGGCAGTTGAAAAAGCAAATAACAGCAATCCTATAGAAACGATATACTGTCCGAAATTGCCCATAAGGCCGCGCTTAAATGCTTCAGCAGTTAATGGTGCGCTGTGAATAAGCGACTTTCCTTCAAAATATAACTCGTTTGATTCTTCTAACCTCCCTCCAGTTATTAATATTTTACCATTATAAGGATTTTTGTCATTCCCCAGCAATTTTACATCAGTAGCAATTGATTCGGAATGAATAACTGTAACGTCATTTTTTATTTTACCGTTTTCAATAAATAATTCACCATCAAATGCTGGTAATTTTTTTATATTATGAACATGCTGAAATACTATTTTTTTCTCATCGTTATTAATATCCGAATATCTGCCATCTATAATTTCCAGGTCGGTATATTGAAAACGGTTCATAATCTTTTCCTTCCATACACCTGATGATAATATAGTGAGGCCCGTAAGCATACATATAATGATTGTATCAATAAAAGGTTCTAAAATAGCGACAAGCCCTTCGGAAACGGGTTCGTGTGCACGGGCAGCTGCATGTGCAATAGGTGCGGAACCCTGGCCAGCCTCATTTGAGAATAGCCCTCTTGCTACACCTCTTTTAAAGGCAAATATAAATCCTGCTCCCAGAAAACCACCGGTAGCAGCAGAACCTGTAAAGATATTTGTAAAAATTACAACTACCGAAGGAAGAATTTTATCATAATTATAAATAAGTACAGATAAAGCTCCTATGAAATAGATTATTGCCATCGTTGGCACAAGCCTGGATGTTACTTTTGCTATTCTCTTAATGCCCCCGATAATTACCATCCCTAAAAGAATTGCAAGAACAGCACCGGTAATAAAATGATTAATTCCAAAAGTTGAAAACATTGAGTTTGAAATACTATTAATCTGCGGCATGCTGCCTGTTCCAAAAGATGAAAATATTGTGGCAATTGCAAAAAATCCTCCAATAATAATACCGGTTCTTATTAACTTTCCGTTTGGAAGTTTAATATTCAGTTTTTCTTTCATATAATACATGGGGCCTCCGGCTATCGAACCGTCTTCGATAATTTTCCTGTACTTATGTGATAAAGTAACTTCAACAAATTTTGTTGTCATGCCCAGCATTGCTGTAACCAGCATCCAGAATAACGCTGATGGCCCTCCTATATGAATCGCAAGTGCTACACCTGCTATATTGCCCGTGCCAACCGTCCCTGACAAAGCCGTTGCTAATGCCTGGAAATGCGATGTATCCCCTTTATCACCCTTGCGATCGTACTTACCTCTGACTATTCTAATGGCATGCCTGAAATAGCGAATCTGCGGGAAAAAAAGAAATATCGTGAAAAATAGCCCTGTACCTAAAAGCAGGAAAGCAAACCAGTTTGAACTGGCTAAAAATTTGTCAATCAGCAAAAAGAAATCATTTGCCTTCTGCATGTTAAATATGTATTTGAAAATAAGAATAACAAATATAATATAAAATATGGTTCCTTCTGCTCATCATGTTCCTCCTGAATGACATCGTGAAAAGTTGATGCTTACCGGTCAATATCTGTTGTTTACCTGCTAAATTATATAGCTGAACGGATTATTATTAGGAAACTGTTTTCGTTTTTCGTTTCTTTGTTAAAAATTAATGTCTAACAAAAAATATTTTACAATGAAAACAAAAAGTAAATTAATTGAAATCCTTGCTCCATTTTTTGTAGCTATCAGCTTAACAGCATTTACAGTATTATTCTCATTACTATGCATAAAATTTGGCTTTAATAATTTACACGAATTATTAAGTTTTATGCCAAAGTGGGTAATAATATTTGTTGGCTGTGCAAATGTAATTACATTTCTGCCAATATTTTTTACCGGATTTTTTACACTCAGCAGAAAAGGAGCAGTTGGAATGGCAGATAAATTAAGAACCTGGGGTATCTACAAATATGTCAGAAATCCAATGTATTCAGGTGTAAGCTTCACGTTTTTTGGATTGGGTTTGATTCTGGGCAAAACCGGTTTATCCATGTTTGGAATTTTTTGGCTGATTATCTGTTACTTCACATGTAAATGGGAAGAAAAATATCTGGAAAAAAGATTTGGTAACAATTATATTATATATAAAAGTACAACACCAATGTTTATTCCGGAATTTGATAAAATTATCAGAGATTTAATCGTTTCATTGAAAACCAGGTAGATTTTTTTTGATATAATGGAAACCGGATACTATATTTGTTTCTTTTAATAATAATTATATGGAAACAGAAAAATTAAAGAAGGACCAGATAGTAAAAACATTTGAAAAGCATTTCAAACATTTCGGATTTAAAAAGACTTCTGTTGATGATATTGCCAGTGAACTGAAAATGAGTAAAAAAACCATATATAAATTCTTCAGCAGTAAAGAGAAAATATTCTATTTTGTCGTTAGTAAAATAGCCAGAAAATTCAGTAATGATATGGCTAAAAAGCTAGTAAAGTATGATATGCAGGAAGAAAAAATAAAGCAGTTGATTTACATGATTTTTAATGAAACACGTAAATGGTTGAAAAGCGGGAATGATGCATTTGAGTTTAAATACAAATATGAAATATCGGAATTAGCATTTAAGGAGGCATATAATGAATTATTCATGCAACTTATTCAAAAAGGGATTGAGAATAGTGAATTCTCAGTCCCTAATCCTGACTTATCCATACGTTTCATAAATGGCATAATGTCCGAGAGTATAAGGTTAATAAGTGTTAATCCTGAACTTAAGGTTGAAAATGAAGTAGTAAACTCTGTAGTAAAGATACTGAAATAGATTTCAAACATTATCATAATACTCAACAGGCTGTAATTCTTTTGAATGAACATTCTTTTCCTTTACCAGGTATTTTCTTATATCAAAACATAAATGACATTTATTGAAATATTCTTTCAATGGCTTAAATCCGAATTCCGATATTGCCATATTTAAAAACTCCTTTATTCCATTACTATAAAGTTTCGTAATAAACGGATACTCATCTGCGGTTAAAGGTTTACCCAAATCATCCAGTTTTATTGATAATCCGCTGCAAAGGCCAGGTATATAGTTGCCGAATAAATCCGCATGAAAATGTGAAGTGTCAGTTAGTTCGACACATCCTCCATAACTTAATATTTCATCCAAAGGCTTTAAAGGATAGATTTTCTTATAAGTCTGAATTGCCCTTCCCCCATAGTGAATCCAATACCTTCCCGGAATATTCTTAATATAATCTTCTCCAAATTTGTCCTTAAATTCATTTAAGCTGTGTGTTTTATTATCATCAAACATTTCCAGTTCAGGATAAAACTCCTGTATCCATGGAAAAACTGATACACCGCATTTTCGGCAGGCACTCATGACTCCCTTGACTTTTCCAAGAGGTATATGTTCGTTATGAAAAGGACTTATAGATATAAGTAAGGTTCTAAGTCCGGACATTTTTAATCTCCCGAGAATATCTACTGCATAATCATCATTTTTATACCAGGAAGAATTTGTTTCCACATATTCAATATGCATATTTTCTTCTCCGGCTGCTATTAACACTTTCTCAAGTCCGTCAATATTTAAAAAAGGTTCTCCTCCTCCTATATGGACTGAGTAACATCCAAGAGAATTTATTACTTTAAAATTCTCTTTTGTTTTTTCAATATTAATGTATTTTTTCGGCCATTTTGGCGAACAACCATACAGACAGTGCCTGCATTGTGAAGTGCAATAATAATTTGTGATTAATCCCCCGGAACTTAAAAATGGTATATT
>CBFCXR010000127.1:0-7468 GCA_965602045.1 uncultured Bacteroidales bacterium
AGTGGCTGGGATGATCCTATTGTTGTCTCCTCTGTAACCGGAACCAATACTGATGGGCCTGATCTGCAATACGGAGAAACAGCATATATTGATTTTGCATTTATAAACAGGGATGCTGATATACCTGATGGTAACAATATTTATGTATATCTGTATGAAAACGAAACTTATATTCACGGCTGGTATTGGGATGGCATGTTGCAG
The DNA here is from genome assembly GCA_965602045.1 of uncultured Bacteroidales bacterium. Lineage (GTDB taxonomy): Bacteria > Bacteroidota > Bacteroidia > Bacteroidales > UBA10428. The sequence continues at coordinate 205 of CBFCXR010000127.1, forward strand.
AATTATTATGGTTATGTTGAGGACTATGCATATGTCTTTGCAAATTGTGACTGGGTTAATGTTGAATCGAATGTTGACCCGTCAGACTTAATTGCCGAGTCCAACGAAAGTGATAATGTTTATTCACGTGATATTTATATTGAATGTGGAACTATACTGCCAAATTTAATAGCTGATTATACTCCCAGTGGCTGGGATGCTCCTATTGTTTTATCAGCAGTAACGGGAACTCATACTGACGATCCATATATTTTACACGGAGAGACAGGCTACATCGATTTCGCCTATATAAACAGGAATGCAGATATTCCGTCTGGTAACAACGTTTACGTTTACCTTTATGATAATGATACTTATTATAACGGGTATTATTGGGATGGCATTCAAAAAGATTATTATGGTTATGTTGAGGATATTGCATATACAATTGAAGCCGGACCGCACACATTTAAGACTGTAGTTGATCCGGATAATCTGATTAGCGAATCCAATGAGGGAGATAATGAATATGAACGAACCATGGTTCTCGACATACCTGACATATTTGTTAATCCGGTAAATATTAACATTTATGAAGAATCATCGGCCCAGCCAAAAACTTACAAGCCTAATGTTCGTTTAACATCTGGTAATAAGTTAAATGAATATGGTACAGGTTTAATCATTCCGGAGCGCGTAAAAGAATACTGGAAATCGAGAAAACCAATTGTCAGCTATGATAAAAGAAACCTTAAGGCGTCAATTGACTGGAGTATTTCTGACAGTCCTGTAAAAAGTCAGGGCGGTTGTGGTTCTTGCTGGGCGTTTGGTTCAATGGCACTTGTTGAGAATATAGGCGGCGAATCTGACTTATCAGAACAAGTATTAGTATCATGTGCAGCCGGTGACTGCGATGGAGGATATATAACCGATGCTCTTGAATATATAAGGGATGACGGCGTTCCGCCTGAATCATGTTATCCATATTTGGAATTAAATGGTAACTGTAATGACAAATGCATTAATCCGTCTTATTCAGCAAAAATAACATCATATACAGAACTATGGGGAACCGGCATTACACCGGATGATATTAAGGCAGCACTGCAAAACGGTCCTATTGTTGCCGCATTTAGTGTTCCTCAGGATGGCACATTTCATTCATATAGCGGGGGTATTTATGATTATGACGGCGGTACTTATTCATGGCACGGACATGCTATTCTAATTGTGGGTTATGATGATGATGAAGAATATTTTAAATTTAAAAACAGCTGGGGAACCAATTGGGGTGAAAGCGGTTATTGCAGGATAGCATATAATGATGTTTACGATAATGTAGAATTTGGAATTTATGCATGCTCGGCATCTGGTTTTTATATCGATGGTAATCCCATTGAAACTAATCAGTTTACTATTACTGATGTTGGTACGGGCAGGCTGGAGGTATACGATATTCATGCTGACAGAAACTGGATTTCATTTAGTCCTGAAGTTCCTCCGGATTTATATATTTATCCTGGAAATTCAGATACTATTACTTTTTCTATTGACTGGAATCAAGTTCCGTATCCTTCTGATCAGGCAACCGTAACAATAGCCTCAGATGATCCGGATGAAGGTGAAGTTTACGTTTACGTAAATGCTTACACTGAAGGTGTTTATCCTCCTGATGCTCCTGTTTTAAGTTCACCGGTTAATGGAGCAACAGACCAGCTAACATCATTAGACCTTGTATGGTATTCATCATTAAATACTGATTCATATAACCTGCAGGTCGATGATGATAGCGATTTCAGTAGTCCTGAATTCGAATATTCAGGATTAACGGACACCTCGCAATCAATTAGTGGGCTGAGTATTTCAACAACATATTACTGGAGGGTAAATGCTGAGAACATAGACGGTACAAGCCCATGGTCAGGCACATGGCATTTTACAACTATAGTATATGCTCCTGATGCGCCAACATTGCTTTCTCCGGTTAACGGAGCAACGGATCAACCAACATCATTAAGCCTGACATGGAACACATCAGTAAATGCTGATTTCTATAACCTGCAGGTCGATGATAATAACGATTTCAGTAGTCCTGAATTCGAATATTCAGGATTAACGGACACCTCGCAATCAATTAGTGGGCTGAGTATTTCAACAACATATTACTGGAGAGTAAATGCTGAGAACGCGGGTGGCCCCAGCATATGGTCAATACCCTGGCATTTCACAACATTATCAGGTGCTCCTGATATACCTGTATTAACGTTACCTGCCAATGGAGCACTAAATCAGCCAACCAGCCTATGGCTGCAATGGTCTGCTTCTGACGGAGCATTAACATATGATCTGCAGGTTGATGATGATTATAATTTCTCAAGTCCGATTGAAAATCAAACAGGTATCACAGATACCGTCTATCAGGTATCCGGACTTAATGATAATACTCCGCATTATTGGAGAGTGAAATCTGTAAATACCCATGGAGCAAGTCTATGGTCAGAAATCTGGTTATTTACAACTGCAAATGAAGTGTTGATTGAACCGGAACTTACATATCCGGCTGATGGAGCTACAAATTTGCTATCATCAATTCTATTTATATGGAATCCGGTTGTTGATGCAATGTACTACAGACTGCAAATTTCTGATAATATCCAATTTTCCGATCCTATTGTTGATCATGATAACATTTCAGGTACTCTACAAACAGAAAGTGGTTTACCTGGCAATGCAACACTATTTTGGAAAGTACTTGCATTTAATAACGATGGGATGAGTCCCTGGTCAAATGTTTGGGGCTTTACTACAAAAAATGTAACTTCAACGACTGTAACAGAAAATGATGGATATAAACTATGTCAAAATCATCCTAATCCATTTAGTGATCAAACGATTATAGAATTTAATATTCCTTCGGACCAGGATGTACGTCTTGTGATATTCTCAATAGAAGGTAAGATTATCAGAGATTATAAGGAAACCCTTCCGGCAGGAAGAAATACTTATATCTTTAATGCTTCAGACGTTGATCCGGGAATATATTTCTACAGGATGCAGACAGGTGATTTTATTCAAACAAATAAGCTTAATCTTGTTAAATAGAAAGCATATCTGAATAATCTTAATGAAGGGCTGTCAAACCAGACAGTCCTTTTTTTGTTAATTCCACACACCGTGAATAACTTCATCACAGTACTTACATTTGTTATTAACGATATTATTGGCAAGTATTTTATATCCTCTCCTCTCGATTAAGGTTTTTTTGCATTTAGGACAGTATGTATTTTCTGCATTTGTGCCGGGGACATTACCAATATAAACAAATTTTATTCCCTCTTCAAGTGCTATTTCTCTTGCTTTTTGAAGTGTTGCAACCGGCGTTGCCGGTAATCCGGTTAATTTATATTGTGGATGAAACCTGCTGAAATGTAAGGGATAATTATATAATTCATTGCTATAAAGCCAATCACACATCTCTTTAATCATATCGAAATCATCTGTCCAGCCTGGAATAATAAGGTTAGTTATTTCAATCCATACACCCGATTCTTTAAGAACTTTCAGACTATTTAAAACAGGTTGCAATGTTCCTCCATTAAGTTTCAGATAGATGCTATCTTTAAAAGATTTCAGATCAACATTGGCTGCATCAATATATCCGGCTAACTCTCTTAAAGGCTTTTCATTAATATAACCTGCTGTAACCATGACATTTTTTATTCCTTTTTCATGTGCCAGTTTTGATGAGTCATAAGTATATTCATAAAAAGTAATAGGTTCAGAATAAGTATATGCTATTGACTTACATTTGTTTTTATAGGCCTCTTCAATTAAAGCTTTCGGCATAAGGTCATAGTTACGTGTTTTCCTTGGCGATGTCTGCGAAATAGTCCAGTTCTGGCAATTAAGACATGCAAGGTTGCATCCGGCAGTAGCAATTGAAAATGCATTACTTTCAGGTAAAAAGTGGTACAATGGCTTCTTTTCTATAGGATCAACATGCACGGCACAAGGATTACCATAAGCAATAGTAAAAAGCTTTCCTCCCTCATTTACACGGTTATTACATAAACTAAGCTCACCTTCTTTAAGTGTGCATTCATTAGGACAAATTAAGCATTTTACTCCGCGTGCTGTCTGTATATAATGAGAAGCTTCTTTGCTCCATTTCCAGAGATCCCCGGAAAAATTATTTTTTAAACCTTTAATATCAGTATGCTTGCCAAATAAATTAAATTCAGGAATACAAACAATGCCCGTAAGACCAAGAACGCCCGTTTTAACAAATTGGCGTTTATTTATTATACTACTCATAAACTACTGAAAATTATTTAAATACTTTATAAATATTTGAAGCGTATAATAGTAATAATTATGCTACACTTCTATACCATCCTGCTTTGAACCAAAAACGATTGATTAAGGAAGTTATTTTATACAAAACTATTAATTTCTTAATGAAAAAACATGTTTATTCAGTCTTTTAACTATTAGTTGATTTATGCTTTCCAGGATTTTGCACATGGATTATTATTTGTTATTTTTAATTTAAAAAACTTAGGAGGACCAACAAATGAAAAGTAAAGCATTAATTTTTATAATAGCAACTATTGTAATAGTTGCATTTAATAGTAATATCATAGCTCAGAAAGCGGATAATCCGCAATCTCCGGACACATTAAGTATTTCCGGGGATGAAAAATTAGTAGTAATGTGGACCAGTGGTGACAGGGAAGTAGCTCTTAAAATGGTATTTATGTATACTTTCAATGCGAAAAGGCTGGAATGGTGGGATGATATTACATTAGTTGTATGGGGCCCATCAGCCAGACTTCTGACTGAAGATAAAGAATTACAGGAGTATCTGGCTAAAATAATGGATGGCGGCACTAAAGTAATAGCATGTAAAGGATGTTCTGATCAATATGGAGTATCTGAGAAACTGGAGGATTTAGGAATTGATGTAAAATATATCGGTAGATTATTGACGGATTTCATCAAGGAAGGTCGACATATTCTAACATTTTAATATCCTCAACTAGCGCAAGCGTCCGCTTGTGCTTAGATTATTTATTGTAAAATAACATAATGGTCCAAGCGGACGCCTGAACCAATTGAATGTGCGGAGAAAGTTACAAGTAGACGAGTAACTGGTAACGAGTTATATTTATACATTTCATATAAACCATTTATACACTTAAGCGTTATATTTGTGTATAATTTTTTCGGATTTATACTTTACCTTCTAATATTAAATGAATTTAGTATATGGATAATTCAGATGAAAGGGTACTAACAAAAGCGGTTCGAATTTATGATATTTGCGATCTTCGTTTGGAAGAGTTTGAACTGCCTCCGCTTAAAGAAGATGAGATTCTCGCAAAAGTTATGTCAGATTCTGCATGTATGTCGTCGTATAAAGCTGCCCTGCAAGGTGCACAGCACAAACGAATTCCTGATGACATAGCTGTTAATCCGACTATTATAGGACATGAGTTTGGCGGAGTAATTGTTAAAGTTGGAGAAAAATGGAAGCATAAATTTAATCCGGGGATGAAGTATGCCATTCAACCGGCGCTTAACTATAAAGGTTCTTTAGCGGCACCCGGATATTCATTCCGATATATCGGAGGAGCGGCAACATATATTATTATTCCAAACGAAGTGATGGAGATGGATTGCCTTCTTGAATATAAAGGAGAGGGATATTTCCCTGCATCACTATCTGAACCTCTTTCATGTGTAATCGGAGCATTTCATTCAAATTACCACAACAATCATGCGCAACATTCTCATGAGATGGGAATTATTGAGGGAGGAAACACTGCAATACTCGGAGGATGCGGACCTATGGGCCTCGCTGCCATAAGCTATGTTTTTCACTGCAGCAGGAAGCCGGGACTTTTACTTGTTACAGATGTTGATGATAAGAGGCTTAAAAATGCGGCATCATTTTTTTCCGTACAGGAGGCTAAAAAGAGGGGATTTGATCTAAAATATGTAAATACAAAAGACTATGCAAAGCCGGAAGAAGCACTTCTAGCTCTTACCAGCAATAAAGGTTACAATGACGTTTTTGTTTTCGCACCTGTAAAAGCCTTAATAATCCAGGCTGATAAAATTCTGGCAAAAGACGGATGCCTAAACTTTTTTGCCGGGCCTGTTGATCAAAACTTTTCTGTTGAAGTAAATTTTTATAATATTCACTATGCTACTAACCATATGATTGGTTCTATCAGCGGAAACACAAATGATATAGCTGAAGCTTTGGATTTAATGGCTAAAGGCATGAATCCTGCCAGTATGATTAGCCATATCGGAGGATTAAATGCCGTAAGAGAGGCAACACTGAATCTTCCTAATATCCCCGGGGCAAAGAAGTTATTCTATACTCATATTGATATGGAATTGACAGCTATAAAAGATTTCGAAGAAAAGGGTAAAAAAGATCCCTTATATAAAGAACTTTATAATATTTGTAAGAAACATAACGGATTATGGTCAGTTGAAGCAGAAAAATATTTGCTGGATTATCATAATATTAATTAATCCTTTGATAATTAGTATTTTTATCAAATCCTTCTATTCTAAACTTTGATCTTCCATCTATTAATTCCTTCACCTGATTAAGAGTAAAGAAATTAAAAAAAACAGGCATTAAATAATTTGTGCCTTGTTTCCAATTGATCAGATACTTTTCCAGTTTACAATCATTATTAATTATATGATGTAGCGGTGTTCCAGGATATACCCTATAAAACGAATTCACTCCTATAGTCTCCACAGGTTGATTTTGCAGAAAATCCAACATTGCTCTTGTTTGGTGCAACTTTTCGTATGGATAACCTATTGACAGGTCCACAGCAATTTTTATATTCCGGCTGTCTGCCAGTGCCAGGAACTGCTCCAGCCTTTGAAATGATTCATGGCCAGAAGTTTTTGTGTCGATACTCAAGGTTATTAAAGTCGCTCCTGATTCTTTCAGCCATTTAAAAAGATCAGCAGAAAATGGTTCCGGTTTCATATAAAGAGTCCAGTTAATCCCTCCGGCGTATCTAACAATAGCTTTACATACATCGATACAATGATTTAAATTGAGATTAAATTCACTATCACATAAATGAAAATAAGAATAACCCTCATCCTTTAATTCACAAATCTCATGTCCTACTGATTCAGGACTAATGTAAATTACTCTTGTTTGTCCTTCCGTGCAAAAGAAGCAATTATCAGTACATCCTATTTGTGTACGAAATCCTAATATACCATCTTTATTAATGTAAGA
>CBFCXR010000128.1:0-7438 GCA_965602045.1 uncultured Bacteroidales bacterium
AATAATCAAATTGGAATAGGACTTAGCTACGTGACAAAAAAATTTGATCCCGACAACAATTATCAAAATGTTTCTGTAGGTTCCAAAGTAAACGCACATTTTTGTTTTAAGATAGGAGGAAAGTATCAACTGCTGGAAAATGTCTTTCTTAATACGGGCATCGCTTTCAATCATTTTTCTAATGCAAACTTCGAGGAACCCAATTTGGGGATTAATTGTCTTACTTTTTATGGCGGATTTAGCTATTTAGCAGGAAATAAAATCGAAAAAACAACACATGAATTGAAGCCTCATGAGCAAGTTAATGAATTCAGTATAATTTATTCTGTTGGTGGAAAACATATAGGTGCACTTCAAACAGATATTTATTTCACCTCCTCTCTCTCATTAGAACTAAATCGTATATTATTCCGCACATTTTATATAGGTATTGGGACTGACATTTTTTATGATTCCGGCACAAAAATTGAGATGGAAGCCGAAGGCACTAATGAATATAAAGCATCTGACGGTTTTCGTTCAGGTATCCACTTGTCAGAGGAATTTGTATATAATAAATTCAGTATTATTGTACAGGAAGGTTTTTATTTGCTTCTGATTGATATGCTTAACCACAAAATCATGTATAATCGAGCAATATTCCGATATAAAATAAACAATCATCTTTCAGTTAATATATCAATGAAATCACATTTGCATATCCTGGACTATCCGGAATTAGGTTTTGGATATCATTGGTAACAGAATAAAAATATGAATAGAGATATATTTAATCCGGTTAAGATAAAGTTTGCATATTTAGTTGTGTTTTTCCTTGTAATTTTCTCTTGTGAGAAAAATAATGAAATAGTAACAGTTCAGGAAGATTTACCTGTTTTTGAAGAGATAGTATTAAGTAGTGTTTTTATTGTATATCTGGTACAGGACACTGTATACTCAATTAAAATAACTGGTAATGAAGATTTTGTGGAAAAAATATATTTTAGTGTAGACGATAAGGTATTGAATATAAAAAATGAATTCAATTTAAAATGGTTAAAACCAAAGGATAATAAGGTTAGTTTATACATAAGCGCAGATTCCCTTAAAAGAATTACTGCTGTAGAAACATGTTATATAGAAACCGTAAATGCTATTAAGTCAGATGAAATTGGATTGATTTTTAATGGTAAATTGAATCAGGCACAGCTTGAATTGGATTGTAATATCTTCTATTACTGGGACAATTTCCCTTGTGGAGGCAAATTAACACTTACAGGATATTCAAATTATCTGAAAATATGGAACTGTGGGCTGATGTCGGTAGATGCAGGCAATTTATCTACGGATATTGCCCTGGTCGAAAACAGTTCAGAAGGTATCTGTAAAATTCATGTTATCAACAAATTAGAATATAGTATTTACGGAGAAGGAGATATACATTTATATGGAACACCAAATGAAATTATAGCACGTGAGATAACATCTACCGGTAAACTAGTTTATAAATAGATCCCTTTACTAAATTCTTTATAGCCTTTCTGCCGTAACTTGCATGATGGACATTCACCGCATCCCCGCCCCCATTCATTAATTTTTTCAATACCATTATAGCAGGATATTGTTATTTCATTCAATTCTTTTAGTTTGCCCGCTTTGCGGGCTATTTCAAATGTTTGCGCTTTGTTTAACAACATTAACGGTGTATGTATTGTAACAGCGCAGTCCAGTCCTAATGAGAGTTCCGTAGCCTTTGCTTTCATATAGCTATCCCTGCAATCAGGATATCCTGAAAAATCTGTTTCACAAGCTCCTGTTACCAGGTGAATATCTTTTTCATTTTTTCTGAAAGCGTGATTAGCTGCTATTGTTAAAAAAATACCATTTCGGTTAGGTATAAAACTTGCTGGTAAATGCTCTGCATTTGAATGTTTATTAGCATGATTAGTGTTATTTAAAATTGAACTTACGGCAATTGACTTAAGAAAGTCTTTAATATCATATAACGTATGTTCGATATTAAAATAGCCCGCTATTTTTTTTGCATAATTAACTTCAACAAGATGTGTTTGATCATAGGCAATACTTATTGCCTCTAAAGTCAGAAATTCATTCTTTGCCCATAAAACACAGACAAAAGAATCCTGACCTCCGGACAATAAAATAAATGCCCTATTTGATTTTGTTTCTGTCAATTGTGCTTAATCCAGATATATAAAAACACACTATTTTGAATACTCAGGAACGATCTAATTTTACTATAATCAGGCGTCTTCATTTTTCCTGCCATGGATAGCTGTAACCTGGGTATGGATATTTCCCCGCTGATTAAAATCAGCCAATACTTTCATGTATTTTGGTTGCAATAATTCAACCAAATCGTCAAGTATTTTATTTGCCACATCTTCGTGAAAGATACTTTTATCTCTGAAGCCATTAATATATAATTTAAGACTTTTAAGTTCAACACAATATTTGTCAGGTTGATACTCAATATTAATAACTGCAAAATCAGGGAATCCCGATAACGGACAAAGGCATGTTAACTCAGGACAAGTAAATTGAATAGTATAATCTCTTTTACGTGTGTTGTTTTCAAACCTTTCAAGACGGTTTTCCCTTATCATCCGTGTTCCATATTTTTCTTCCATAACGCTGACAAAGTTAGAAACAAAAAATATATTTACAATGCATTTATTAGAAGTACAGAATCTAACATTAAAACCTGATATCATTGACAAGTTATCAGCAACTTTAGTTATTTAAAAAACTACCTGTTTATCAATTGTATTTTTTCATAAATAAAATTTATTTTTACTTCCTTAATTTTAATAATATCTGATATCAAATCTTAAAATAATCTATGCTAACAGATAATATTCTTGATTTAATAGGGAATACTGCCTTAATTCGATTAAAAAAAGAAAACATTTATGCAAAAGCAGAATTTCTTAATCCCGGAGGAAGCATAAAAGATCGTGTTGCTTTGTCAATGATAGAGGGTGCTGAGCGGGATGGTCTCCTTACAAAAAGTTCAACAATTATGGAGCCAACTTCAGGCAATACCGGTATTGGTATTGCCCTTGTCGGAAAATTGAAGGGATATAAGGTATGTATTGCTATGCCTGAAAACATGAGTGATGAACGTAAAAGATTAATAAAATCTTTAGGTGCGTCATTAGTACTTACTCCTGCAAAAAAAAATATCGCAGGAGCCGTTGAATATGTAAACAAAATGAAAGCAAAAGATCCTGATATTTATGTGCCTCAGCAATTTGAAAATCCTGATAATCCACGTGTTCACTATGAAGAAACTGCGCACGAGTTATGGCGGCAGATGTCGGGGGATATTGACTGTTTTATAGCAGGTGTTGGTAGTGGAGGTACACTTCAGGGCATTGGCAAATTCCTTAAAGAACGCAAACCTGGTATTAAAATTATAGCCGTAGAGCCCAAAAATGTATCGGCCCTTCTTGGACACGAGCCGGGATTGCATCAGATACAGGGAATTGGTGATGGCTTTATTCCCGCAATCCTCGACACATCATTAGTTGACGATGTAATAGAAGTAACCGATGAAGACGCAATTAAAACAACAAGGCAGCTTGGTATGAAACATGGCCTTCTGGTTGGTATTTCTTCAGGCGCAAATGTATGGGCCGCACAGCAAATTACTACGAAAATCAAAGGTAATATTGCTACTGTTCTTCCTGATCGTGCTGAAAGGTATTTTAGTACTTCGCTTATGTAAAATGAAACAAAGTTTAATATATTTTCGTTAAATGATATAGTTGAGTTCATAACTTTTAATTTGATTTTATTAGGTTTAATAATTGTTCTCTTAGGGTTTTCGTAGAATTTTAGGTTTAATTTTTAGGGTTTTATTACCAGGAATCGAAAGATTCCTGGTTTTTTTATTTAAACAGACAAAAAAAAACCTCTTGCTAAACAAGAGGTTTTTTAAAATATTTAAAGTTAAATATTTATAACCAGGGTAATAAATTTAATCCATATCAGTAGGAGTACCCGTACCGTAATGTGCATTTTGAAAATACATATTACCGGGAACTACATCCTTAATTTCAATATCGTCTACGCCCGTAAATGGTGATGGTTGTTCCGCAAAATCCGATGTAACTCTATCTCCTGTAAAATCATTAACATTCTGGACATAACCCGAACCCAGGTTTGTCATCTCAATAGCACTGACACTTCCCTGAGAATTAACTTCAGCTACTGCAGTTGCACCGCTGCCAAATCCTGAAAGAGAGTTTATTGTAACCTCCGGAGGATCAGTCGGATCGTAATTTGAGCCGTTGTTCACAATGCTGATAGATGATACTATGCTGTCATTTGCACTAATACTAACCATAAGCTCTGCAGGTCCTGCCTTCGGAGTAAATGAAATCCCAAAAGTTGGTTCTGAAGCTAAATATTGAGTAGTTGATATTGTATCACCATTACCTGAGGCAGACATAATGACCCCAGCATCAATAGTAGTGTTAAAACCAAGTACATTCCCACCAAAATAACCATCAAAGCCATCGTCAATATCATCATCTGTAACAGTAACCAGCAAATCATTTTCGTAAGCCTGCGCTTGTCCGTAAACAGTTGGAAAACCAACATAATTACTACCTCCGTTAGATATTGATACATCATAGGTTGTCATAAACTGAATACTCACCTGAGCTCCTGAACCACCAACATTCAAATCTATTGTGGGTGCCGATGTATATAATGCACCATTATCAATATAAAAAGGAGCAACGGTTTTTGATAATGCTCCATTCTCACCATAAAATGCTATCTGTGCACTTAAACCATTGCCGCCCGCTGAACAATCAAATACAGAATAACCATTAGGATATCCTGAACCACCATTTGTTACAATCACATTTAAACTTGATGCATTTAGCAAGGTAGGATTAATATCTGCATCCAGTGCAAAACCTGATCCCATAGATGCCGCAGGTGCTTCAATAGTTGCCCATGCACTTGGTATATCAGGTATAGCTCCAAATCTTGAATTCTGATTCAAAGTAAAGACAGTTTCTCTTTGTTCAATAGCAAAGGTACCATCCTCTTCCAACTCTAAAGCAACTGTCTGGTCTAAGACCAAATCAGGAAATATAACTCTTATAACATCTGTCCCGTCACTATGTGCAGGTACTTTAATTTCATATATTCCATTTGTATCGGTTGTACCAATAAAGGCTGTTCTACTACCAACCATGTCATCATTAAAAGCCTTAACTACACTTCCAACAGGTATGGCTTCAGGCTCCCTGTTAGTTACATCAGACTCAACAGTTACAATACCTTTTATGGTCGTAATCAAGGAATCAGCTAAAGAATATAAATTTAATGTGGCATACACTACTGATTGTCTGAAGTTTGCAGGGTTTGTATTTACTGTCGTATTTATGGAGGTATAATTATTCTTTGTTACCTTAACCGGTATATTACCTCCGATAGGAACATCTTCGAAAGATACAATCCCGCTTCCATCAGTTACTTTTTGAATATTCTCTTTTTCTGCAGTAACTGTTACAACGGCACTATCTAATGGTAAATTGTTATCACTTGAGGCGTCAAGTATGTGTAAGATAAGATTAACTAATTGTTGTTGATTAATTACATCTTCCTGAGTTACAGTTTTTTTCTCACAAGAAGTTGTAAGTAGTATTCCTATTACAATACTACTTGCTGCTAAGATTCTGTATAGCTTTCTCTTCATAATTTTGTTTTTTTGTTTGTTTAAAATATTAATAACTTATATAATTTCTGATTCATCAGTTTATAAGGTTGTTCCAATTGTAATAGATAACGTGTTTGTACTTATATCGCTCATAATAATGGGGGTATCCAAATAACTATGACCATTTTTTATTGCATTAATGCCATAATAATACCTGACATCAAATAATACATTACGCGATAATAAGGGAATATCAAAGGTTAATCCACCACAAGCTGTAAACTGCCAAAACTGGTATTCCCGGGTAACACCATTATTTTCAGCAAAAGTTACATATGTCATGCCATCGGCACTAGGTGCAGTAATGGTTTCCTTTGAATGAGTGAAAATATTTATTCCCGCACTTCCTCCGGCATTTATATATATATTCAGGCCGGTTGATGAAATTAACCTGTATTTAAGAATCAGTGGAATATTTAAATTATTGATTGTAACTTTACTATCTCTTACTTTCATCGGAAAGGGATATTGAAATGACTTGGCACCTATTCTGGATAAATCTTCAACAGTTACTAACTGCCCCCCCTGCTGTAACATTTCCAATTCCATCTGAAACGATAACACTTCTGATAACTGATAAGCGCCGAAAAAACCTATATTATATCCTTGTGTTACGTCTGTATGAGGTGAAGTATTAGAAAAATTACTTACCGTAATTCCTCCTTTTGCCCCTATAATCAACTGTGCCTCCGCAGGGATGAAAAATAAACCTAATAACATCCCAAACATGAGAAGTAGAAAGATTCTTTTTAATTTATTAAGGCATAGATATTTTTCTTTCATAATTTTTTTATTTTAATTATTTATGTTTCTTTGGTTATTATAGTGTTTATAATTTCAATAACAACTTGTTAATTCTTAAAAAAAATTTTAAATAATTATATAAATATATAAATATAATATGATTAAAAATGAAAAAAAAATATATTATTAAAAACTACTAACACTTAAAAGTTAATTGATAAATCTATTTAGCTGGCATTTGTTTCCATTTCGTCCAGTATTTTCCTGATATCTTCTTCGGTTTCATGTAATTTCATTTTACATAATTTTAGTAAATCAGCTGCCTTTTTAACCTTGTTACTAAGTTCGTCAACATCTAATTCTTCACTTTCTATTTTATCAAGTATTTCTTCAATTTGTTTAATTGCTTCAGCATATGATATGTTTAATTTCCCCATTTTATATGATTTTAAATTGTGACTAATAAGGTAATCCTTCTGAGGCTACTTTGCCACTTTACTGTTAATTTTGCCTTTATATAAAACAGTTTCAATAAGATCATCATTCTCCAGCTCAGATGATGATTTAATATTTTTATTATTATGATATGTGATTGAGTAGCCGAGTTTTAAAACGTTTTTTGGATCAAGATAATGACTTCTCTTCCCAAGAATACTTAGTTTATAATTCTTATTTGAAAAATAATTCTTAAACGAGTTATTAAATCTCTTATTTATAAAAATAAACGACTGGGATTTTTTAATAATATATTCCTTACTTAACGATTTCATTCTTTGAATTAATAAGTTTAATATTTGAGTTCTATTTGACATCATTTTCTGTGCACCGGCGAGAATATTATACTGAATAACATTCAGTTTATTAATACTCTCCGAAATAGTTTTGGTAACAGTAGGTGTCAATACTAACAAATATCTGTTTATTCTACTTTTTTCTTTGTTTATAATATCTGCA
>CBFCXR010000129.1:0-7375 GCA_965602045.1 uncultured Bacteroidales bacterium
AGATCGCTAAAATCCTGAAGTAATTCAGGATACAGATAAATGATAGAAGTCTCGCCTATGGCGGGATACAGAATCCGGCTTACAGATTTGCTGCTTTTTTTATTATTTCTTAAGTATTTTACTTACTTATAATGACTTATAAAAGGGACAGACACTTTTTCAAAAGTGTCTGTCCCTTTTTTGTTACAATTTCATAGGGTAATCTCTTAGTTAAGCATCCTATAGTTGGTTAATTAAGAATTTTTTTATTGTAATCTATTGAAGTATTTTTAATATGAAGTTAAATGTTCTGGACATCGTATTAATTATTTTGTTTTTTCAATTATTAACTTTAGTTCCCTACTTAATCTTTTATAATGGCAAGAGGCAGCTTTCTAATAAAATTTTTGCTGGTTTTCTCCTTGCAAAAGCACTTTGCATCTCAAATTTTCTAAGCTTTCGCCTTTACGATTATACATATTCATATTTTCCGCATTTGTTTTATTTCGGAAGTTCATTCACAATTCTCTGGGGACCTTTGCTTTATCTCTACACAAAATCATTATTAAGCAACGAAAACAAACTAAAAACAGTTGAATTGCTTCATTTCATTCCTTTTCTTACTCATTTTCTTTACTTGTCAGTTATTTTCCATTTTCATAATGCAGAATATAAAAGAGATATAATAAGTTCAGGAATATTATTCCCGGGAAACCTTAAAAGTATAATATACACGGGAATTCAATTCTCGATACTTGTTTATGTAATATTAGCTTTCTGTCTGGTTATCCGTTATCATAAATCTATAAAAAAAATATTTTCAAACATTGATCGCATTAATCTGAACTGGATGTATTTCGTGCTGTTTGGCTTTTTTCTGAAATGGGGATTTGATATGTGGTATGTAATACCGGGACTTGCAGCAAAATGGCAATCAGCAATACCTTTGATTTTATCAAGAATCACTCTGTTTGCTTTTATTAATATTATGATATTTAAAGTGCTCAAGCACCCGTCGATATTTTCTGGCATTGAAAGGTTTGATATCAGGAAACAAAAAAGGCTGTCTCTGTCAGAATCACTTAAAAGTCAATACCAGAATATGCTTGAAACATATATGAAAGAAGAGAAGCTCTATATGAATCCGGATATTAGCTTGAAAACACTCTCTGAAAAAACCGGAATCCCTTCCAGATCCCTGTCCGAAGTTATTAACAGTACTTTTCAAAATTTCTACGATTTTATTAACCATTACCGGGTTAAGGAATCAGTGCGCTTATTTTCAGAGGAACCTGAAAGGTATAAAACGATTCTTGAAGTATTGTATGAAGTAGGATTCAACAATAAGGGTTCTTTTAATAATGCATTTAAGAAGTTTACAGGCATAACTCCGCGGGAATATAAATCTTACAAAAAACTCGTCAGATATTAAGTTATTAAATCTGTAAAAAATTGGTATGCTTAAGTGCGTTACGCATTTAGATTGACATTTTTACAATCCTTAGTTTGTATTATTGTTCGATTTTTATTCAGAATGAAATACTAATATAAAAAAGAAAATCATGAAAAATTATCTAAGAGCAACTACAATTTATTTGTTGGTAATATTATCTGTAAACACATTGGCAGGTGAAGATCCGGTTATCTGGAAATTTCAAACAGGGAGTAAGATACATGCTACTCCGGTTATTCATAATAATATAGTATATATTGGTAGTTTTGACAGTACTTTTTACGCCATAAGATCTTCAAATGGTGAGGAAGTTTGGCATTATAAAACAAATAACAGAATATTGACTACTGCTGCTATTTACGATAATATTATATGTTTTGAAAGCGGAAATATTCTTTATGGCCTTGATTTGCAGGGCAATTTTTTATGGCTTGACACACTGTATAACGGGGATGTAACAAACCAGCACGATAAATGGGATTGTTTCAGGTCTTCGCCCGCAATGAAAGACAGTATTGCATATATCGGTTCGGAAGAAGGCAATATTATTGGTGTCAACGTGAAAACAGGGGAGAGGATTTTTCATTGCCAGACCCCTGTACCCAACCATACTATTGAAACCACACCATTGATTTATAATAATAAAATATATGTGGGCGACTGGAATGGTGAGTTTTATGTATATAATTTAGAAACTGCAGCATTAGAGTGGTCTTATGACACAAAAAATGATAATGTATACTCTGGATGGGTAAATGCTATTACTACTGATCCGGTTATTTATAATGATTCTGTAATTTTTGGAGGAAGAAGCTGTAATTTGTATTCGTTAAATGCCGGAACAGGCGAAAAAAACTGGATGTATAATGAACCCGATAAGTGGATGGTTGGAGGTCCCACAGTGGCGGACAGCAATATATACATGGGATCCTCGTATCAAAAAATAGTATATGGTTTTAATGCCAGTTCGGGAGAAAAATTATGGACCACTGCAGTTAAAAACCTGGTTTATGGAAAACCTGTTGTTGCAGGTGATAAAATCTATGCTGGTGTATCCAGTGATGTGGATATTTATATAGGTTATTTAGCTGTGCTTGATAGAAACAGTAGTGAAATAATATCATGGTTAAATTTATTCGGGCAGGTTTATTCAACTCCTGTGATTCTAAGTGACACTCTTTACGTTGGAAATTCAAATGGTAATGTGTATGCTATTGATAAACAAAAATTGGATGCGCAGGGCCTTGCAAATACATTTCTGAAAACTGATGCTTCTATTGATTTAGGTATATTGTCAAAATTAGAAACTTATAATACTGAACTTTGGATTTATAACGAGGGTGATTGTGAAGCTTCAATAACTATTTCAACTTCGAATGAAATACTTACAGTAGATGCAGAAAGTATTGTTTTATCTCCGTCCGATAGTATCATGATCAATTTAGAATTTGATTTTCCTTCATTAATAACAAGTAAACGGAACTTTTATATTACGATTACATCCCACTTATCACTCGGAACAAGCATGATAAGGCAGTATTATACAGTTACTTACCTGGAAGACATAAGCAGTATTTCAGATGTCAAATCAAAGGAAGATATAGTAACCTGCAAGGTTTATCCAAATCCTTTTAATGAGACTGCAGAGTTTGTGTATAATATTGAAAATAGTTGTAAGGTGCAGCTTAAGTTATTCAATTTTCAGGGTCAGGAAGTAGCTACATTAATTAATGCACATCACGATAAAGGCACATATAGATGTAACCTTTCCGATGACCGGTTAACATCAAATATCTATTATTATCGTTTAATTGCAGGTGAAAAAAGCATACAGGGGAAGTTGATTTTTACAGGATACAGGTTGCTATAAAGATTATTTATGAAAGAGATTATCAATATTTAGTCTGAACACGGTGCCGAAATATAATCCAGCTGACTCAAAACATAAGTTATTAATTAGCCACCAATCATTTTCAACAGGCTTAAATGGTGGATTTAAATCAGTATCAATAAATCCTATTCCAAATATGGTCCTGGAATCTATTAGTATTCCTGCTTTGGTATTATGCAAAGGGATATCAATGCCTGCATATATTCGCTTTTCAAGTATGTTTGCCAAATTAAAATATTCTCTGGTCTCAAGATCACTATACCTGTCCCATCCGGTCTTTATATACAAATTAAATTCCCTGATTCCACCACCAATAACCACCCTTGCAAAGGCATCCTTATTAAAGTGAAATATTGGATAGTCAATCTCGGCATTTATTCCGTAAATTATATGGGAGTAAACAGTCGTCATATATACATAAGCACCTCCGGAAGAATGATCTGGAGAACCGGAATAATTCACCCTGGCAATACTGTTACCTGTATAATCACTATTTATTGTGTTATGAAAATTACTGCCATTTAAAGTACCTGATATTAACGATCTTATATTGATTTTATTTATTTTGAATTCAAGGCCACCGCTTACTGAAATAACATCTGTCATAGCGTTTCCTCCAAGTGAACTACCTGCATCATATAAACCTTCAGCATATTTGTCATCAGGATGTGCCGGAATATAACTGATAACTTCAGGAATATTATCGATACTTCTAACAGGCTTGCTCCACACAACCCCGGCAGACACTCCAAGTACAGGCTTAATACCATAGTTTTCATTACCAAAATACATCAATGGAAAATTATGTCTTTTGGAAATAGTGTCTTGTGCCAGAGAATTCACTGATAAAGCAAAAGCTATACATATGAATATTAAATTACATCGTATCATTTTTGCTGTGATTTTTTAACATCTAATAACAGACTATGTAGTCACGTAGTTACAAAAAGTATATATTTGGTTATCGCATTATAATGTTAAACTTTTATCAAATTTATATTCATTTTTACCTTTTTCCAAATAACCCTGAGATAAGTAAAAGGATTGAGTGCAGGTTAATGCGCAGAAAGTCAGCAATGAGTATCCTTCTTAATCAAATTCCGAAATGCATTTTCTGATTTTCACAAGTCTGGATAGCAGATCTTGCAGCTTACTTAACTTCAGCATGTTTAACCCGTCTGATTTGGCTCTGGCAGGTTCAGGATGAGTTTCCATAAAAATGCCGTCAACTCCAACAGCAATACCTGCCCTTGCTATGGTTTCTATTAATTCGGGTTTACCGCCCGAGATACCGGTATTTTGATTAGGTTGCTGCAACGAATGTGTGATGTCAAGTACTACTGCCAGGTTGGTCTTTTGCATCTCAATTATGCCACGGTAGTCAATTATGAAATCCTGATATCCAAACATTGTTCCCCTGTCGGTAAGGATAATTTTATTATTGCCAGATAGAATAACTTTTTCTGCTGCGAACTTCATTGCATCAGGGGCCATAAACTGGCCTTTCTTAATATTTATTACTTTACCGGTTTTTGCGGCTGCAACCAACAATTCCGTTTGCCTGCATAAAAAAGCAGGTATTTGAATAATATCAACGTACTGAGAGGCCATTTCCGCTTCCTCAACTGAATGAATATCGGTTAAAACCGGAATATTTAAGTCGTTTCTGATTTCAGATAAAATATTCAGGGCTTTCCTATCCCCAATTCCTGTAAATGAATCTAATCTTGACCGGTTAGCCTTTTTGAAAGATGCCTTAAAAATATATGGTATTTTAAGTTTATCGGTAATCTTAATAATTTCCTCTGCAACAGAAAAGCAAATTTCTTTATTCTCAACCACGCATGGCCCTGCAATCAGAAAGAAATTATTACTATCTGCATGTTTAATATTAGGAATAGAACTTAGTATTTGCATAATGCCAGAATGAATTTTCAGTTGGCTTTATTGTTTCCCGGTTTTCCTGTGTATGGATAGTATCTCTCTGGAATCATTGAGCTTACCTGCTAGTTGTTGCAGTTCGAAAATAGTCTTAACACCATAGTTCTTATCAAACCTTAATTTGTTAAAATCCAGTCTAGTAAGTTCGTTTAGAGTGGTAATACTATTTTCTTTAAGAATTCTTCTTGTTCGTTCTGAGATAGCAAAATCATCAAGACTAATTTCGGAAAAGCTTTCATTTAACAAATCATCTTCATTATCATCATACTCTTCCTGTTTAGCTGTCAAATTATCAAATTGATAATTGTCTTTTATTTGTTCTGAGATTTTATTAAGTACCTTTAATAATGGAGCTGAGGCCATTTCTTTTACTTGCGACCGTTTTATTTTATTTGGAATTTCCAGTTCGTTAAACAATTTATCGTTAATAAACACCTCTTTACATATTTTCGCTTCCTGTTCAGTTATTTTACAGTAGTTTTTTAATGTTACATTTTCGGTAAACATCCTGATTATCTTTTCAAGCAGCTTCTTTTCATTAATATTCCTTAAATAATTAGCCATTATTATGTGATTATATTTTAATAATTACCTAATATAACAGATAAAATTAATTTTTTAAAAATATAATGTCAGTATTTGTATTTATTTTTCCACATTTTAGACAATCTGTCCATAATTTCTTTTTCCCGGGTATTATTTTGAGGCATATATAAAATTGTATTTTTAATTTTTTCTGGTAAAAATTCTTCAACAGTAAAATTTCCCTCGTGGTTATGCGCATATTTATATTCCTTACCATATCCCAGTTCTTTCATTAGTTTTGTAGGAGCATTTCTGATATTCAGCGGAACAGGCAAATCACCTGTTTTATTTACAAGTTCCTGTGCTTCGTTAATGGCTTTGTATGCTGAATTGCTTTTGGGTGAAGTGGACAGGTATATAGTAATTTCTGACAGGATAATTCTTGATTCGGGCCATCCAATCATATTTATAGCTTCAAAACAGTTTGTGGCCAATAAAAATGCATTTGGATTAGCCAGGCCAATATCTTCTGCTGCCAGTATCACCAGTCTTCGGGCAATGAATTTGGGATCTTCACCGCCTTCTATCATTCTGGACAGCCAGTAAACAGCAGCATTAGGATCACTGCCTCTGATAGATTTTATGAAAGCTGAAATAATGTCATAATGCTGATCCCCGTTTTTATCATATAATGCGATATTTTCCTGCACTTTAGCAATTACAAGGTCATTTGTAATTGTAAGCTTTTTGCTTTTAACTGTTCTTGCAGAATTTACTACCAGCTCTATGAGGTTTAACAGCTTTCTTGCATCGCCTCCTGAATAACGCAGCAAGGCTTCATATTCTTTAATTTCAATTGGCAGTTCCTTTAAAATTATATCTGCAGCAAGCGCCTTTTTTAATATTTGCATCAGGTTATCCTTATCCAGGGATTTCATGACATAAACCTGGCATCTGGAAAGTAGTGGGGATATAACCTCAAATGAAGGATTTTCAGTAGTAGCACCTATCAAAGTTAGAATACCCTGCTCAACAGAGCCAAGTAACGAATCCTGCTGGGATTTATTAAACCTGTGAATTTCATCAATAAACAATATAGGATTAGGCCTGTTGAAGAATTGTTGTTTTTTTGATTTTTCAATTGTATTTCTAATATCCTTAACTCCGGAATTTATCGCACTCAAACTGTAAAAAGGCCTTTCCAGACGATTGGCTATTATTTTTGCGAGAGTTGTTTTACCAACACCCGGGGGTCCCCATAATATAAATGACGGTATGTTACCCGATTCTATACTTTGCCTTAATATTGAGTTCTTGCCAACCAGATGCTCCTGTCCAACAAATTCATTTAAATCTTTAGGCCTCATTCTATCGGCAAGAGGTTGATTTATGCTCATAATATAATCTTAAACGTTGTTAAAAAGTTACGAAAATTTAATTCATTTATTTGCTAATCAGATTAATAATTACAGCTCACTAAAGAATGTTTGTATGATTTCAGGATGAAGATGCAAGCCTAATCAAATTCTATGGCAATTGGTTTCCTCCTGAATGACAAAAGTAAAGCTTTTGAGACAGCCCTGGCA
>CBFCXR010000130.1:0-7362 GCA_965602045.1 uncultured Bacteroidales bacterium
ATTCATCATTTGGCAATATTTCACCTGCAACAGAGGCTATGGGATTTTCATTTCCCAAAACTGCACATTCAATTTCCCTGCCTTTTATCTCCTCTTCAATAATTATTTTTAAATCGTAATTAAATGCTTCTTCAATAGCATTCTCATATGTGCTACTATCCTTAACTTTACTAATACCGACAGAAGAACCCAGATTAGCGGGTTTAACAAATAACGGGATACCTATCTGACTCACTATTTGTTCAAATGAGTATCCTGACAACATATTCTCTGTGATTGTTAAAAATCTTGCAACCGGTAAACCTGCATCACTCAATAAACGCTTCATTATATCTTTATCCATCCCTATTGCTGATCCTAAAATCCCTGCACCGACACAAGGCACATTTGCCATTTTTGCCAAACCCTGTATAGTACCATCCTCACCATAAGGGCCGTGCAATACAGGAAAAATAACATCGATTTCACCAGCAGATTTATTATTATGCAGATTTATTAATTTCCTGTTTATACCGGTAGGAGTTAAAGCTATCTCATTCTTTTGATCAACTAACCGGATCATCTTCGGATTCTCTGAGTGCAATAAATTAATGGAATTTTTATTAAGAAACCACCTGCCCGTACGATCTATTCCAATTAAAACAGGCTCATACAAGTCTTTGTTCAAGGATTCTATTACATTTTTGGCGGATTGAAGTGATACTTCATGCTCTGCCGATCTGCCTCCAAAAACAACTGCTACTTTAATTTTTTCCATCCTCGTATTAAATTATTCACATAAATATATATCTTCTTGGCAAATAAACCATATTCGGTCAGCAGTTTTATACTAACCATATTCTCTTTTATTCGCTATCAGATATTCCCGATCAGATTTTAGTTAAGTTAACCTGAAATTTTCATCCATCCCCGCACATAGCACAATTAACAAAGGAAAGGTTCATATTAAACTTCACCATTCCTTTTTAAGTTCAGTATAAATTCACTAATTTTAATGAAGTATAATTAATCAATAAATAATAAAAATGAAAGTACTCAAATTTGGAGGTTCATCAGTTGGTTCTTCAGATAAAATTCTAAATGTTAAGAAAATAATTGAAAGTCAATCAGACCAGGTTATTGTTGTAGTATCTGCAATGCAGGGTATTACTGATAAACTGGAAGAACTTTGTAACTTAGCTGCTGATAATAACAAGAACTTTTTTAAAACTTATAATACAATTGAGGTTAAGCATTATGAGTTAGTAAATTCGCTTTTTAAAGATCCGGCCAAAAAGGAAGTACTATCACAGGTAAATTCAACTCTAAAAGAACTTAGCAAAATCATTAACAGTTTATATATATTAGGCGATCTTACTTTAAAAATCAAAGACCGGATTATATGTACCGGAGAAATGCTATTATCTTATATTTTAAGTAAATTAATAGATGATTGTCAACTTATTAATATCAAAAATTATATAAAAACCAATAGTGATTTTGGTAAAGCTAAGGTAAATTTTACCCACACCAACAGCTTACTATGCTATCGCTTCAGAACTATTAAAAAAACCGCTATTGTACCCGGATTTATTGCAAGCAGTGACAGAAATGAAACTACTACATTAGGGCGCGGAGGCTCCGATTATACTGCAGCAATAATTGCGGCTGCGCTGGATGCTAAACGCCTTGAGATATGGACTGATGTTAATGGATTTATGACTGCTGATCCGAAGAAAGTGCCAAAAGCATTTGCTATTGAGTCTTTGAGTTATCCCGAAGCTATGGAACTTTCACACTTTGGGGCCAAGGTTATCTATACTCCTACAATTCAGCCTGTTTACCAGAAAAATATCGAGGTTGTTATAAAAAATTCTTTTAAACCCCAGGCAAAGGGTACTATAATTTCTGAAAATGCAGGTAGTACAGGAAAATCCCTGATTAAAGGTATCTCATCTATTGATGATATTACATTAATCACACTCCAGGGGCCAGGTATGGTAGGAGTTAAAGGAATATCCAGCCGTTTGTTCGGAATTCTGGCAAATAATAATATTAATATAATTTTAATTACACAGGCCTCATCGGAATATACAATTACATTCGCAGTTAATCCATCAGATGCTAAGAATGCTGTAAGTTTGCTGGAAAAAGAATTTGAAAAGGAATTAAAATTAAGAAATGAATTAATTATACACTTAGAAAAAGACTTATCAATAATAGCCATTGTAGGTGAGAGAATGAAAAATACTCCCGGTATTTCTGCAAATCTTTTCTCCTCACTTGGCAGAAATGGTATAAGCGTTATTGCTACAGCTCAAGGATCATCTGAGTTGAATATTTCCGTGGTAATCAGGAAAGAAAGCCTGAAAAAAGCTTTAAATGTTATTCACGAAGGTTTCTTCCTGTCGCATTACAAAGAGCTACACCTATACCTGATAGGAATTGGAACTGTCGGCGATATACTTCTTAACCAAATTAAGAACCAACAAAAAAAACTGCTGGATGAGCATAAATTAAAAATTAATGTGATTGGCATTAGCAACTCAAAGAAGATGCTGATAATGCAAAATGGCATCAACCCTGGTAACTATAGGAAAGAACTGGAAAAAAATGGTGAAAAGGCTGATATTGACCTTTTTATTGAGAAAATGAAATATCTGAATCTTCGAAATAGTGTGTTTATTGACTGTACCGCAAGCAAAGACATTGCTTCAATATATAAAAAAGTACTTGAGTCATTTATTTCAGTTGTGGCTGCTAATAAAATTGCCTGTTCATCGGAATATTCTCTTTACAGGGATCTGAAGAAAACTGCCATAGATAAAAATGTTAAGTTTATTTTTGAAACAAATGTTGGGGCCGGACTTCCAATAATAAATACACTTAATGACCTGATAAAAAGCGGGGACAGGATAATCAAAATTGAAGCCGTATTATCAGGAACTTTAAGTTTTATTTTCAACGAATTAAGTGAAAAAACTCCACTTAGCAAAGCCATCCGGATAGCTACAGAAAAAGGCTTTTCAGAACCTGACCCCCGCACTGATTTAAGTGGTATTGATGTGAAAAGAAAGTTATTAATATTAGCCAGGGAAGTAGGACATGAAATAGAAATGAAAAATATTAAATTAAAGCCTTTTTTACCCGAAGGATGCTTTAAGGGATCAATTGATGATTTCTGGAATGCTGTTAAAAAGCTTGATAAAGAGTTTGAGTTAAACAGAAAAAAGCTTGTTGCGGAAAATAAAAAATGGAGGTATGTTGCAAAACTTGAAAATAGCATTGCTAAAATCGAACTTAAAGAAATAGACAGCTCACATCCTTCATATTTTCTCGAAGGCAATAATAATATAATCCTTATTACAACAGAACGTTACAATGAACAGCCAATGGTAATCAGCGGATATGGTGCCGGAGCTGAAGTAACAGCAGCAGGTATTTTTGCTGATACTATCCGAATTGTGAATATTTAATCCGTATTCATTACAGTGCTTTGACTACCAAATCAGTGCGAATGAAAGTTATCGGTATTGTCACTAATAAAGATAATAATATCTTTAAATTTGATTTAATTGTTCCGAAATAAAATTCTTGTAAAAAAATTAATAAAAAACATTTTAATATCTGAACAGTTTGAATTAAATGATAATTTTTATATTTGGTCATCAGAAATTACTGTTCAAATAATGCCGGATATTTCATAAGCTATGTCAGACAAGATTTTATATTACTCCACAAACCGTAAAGCGGAAAAAGTAACTTTCAAAGAAGCATTATTGAAGGGTCTTGCCCCTGATCAAGGCTTATTTATGCCTGACCCCATACCAAAAATTAATATTGAAGAGATACTAAACTTTGGTAATAAGGCATACCATGAAATAGCATATGAAGTAGGCAGAAAATTCCTGTTTAATGACATCCCGGATGAAGATTTATATCATATAACCAAAAACGCATACAACTATGATATCCCGATAGAACAGGTTTATGAACGAAAATTTATTATGCATCTTGATCAGGGTCCAACTGCATCATTTAAGGATTTTGCCGCACGTATGATGGGCAGGCTAATGCAGTATTTTCTAAAAAAAGAAAACAGGCGTTTATTGATTTTAACTGCTACTTCAGGAGATACAGGCAGCGCTATTGCAAATGCTTTTTATGAACTTGAAAATATTAAAGTAGTCATATTGTATCCTGAAAAGGAAGTTACTGACAGGCAACGCAAACAGATGACCACTTTGCATAAGAATATTCAGATTATTGCACTTAGAGGAAAGTTTGACGACTGCCAGTCAACAGTTAAAAGAGCGTTTGCTGATAAAGAACTTGGATACCTTAGTCTTTCTTCGGCAAATTCAATAAATATAGGCCGTTTGCTTCCGCAGTCCATATATTATATTTATACCTGTGCCAAGCTTTGTAAAGAAAAGAATGATGAAATAATATTTTCCGTGCCGTCAGGTAACTTTGGTAATCTTATGGGCGGATTAATTTCTTTGAAAATGGGATTGCCTGTCAAACGTTTTGTAGTATCAACAAATGAAAACGATGAAGTACCTGTATATTTGAAAACCGGCAAATATAATACAATTGTACCTTCCGTTAATTGCATCTCAAGTGCAATGAATGTCGGCCATCCAAGCAATATGGCACGCATTGTGGCTTTATATAATGGCATAATGGATGATAAAGGCATTATCCATAAAGAACCTGATCTTGACAGAATAAGGAATGACATGTTTGCTGTAAGTATAAACGATATTAAAACAAAACAGACAATAAAAGAAGTATATGATAAATATAATGTAATGATAGAGCCGCATGGCGCTGTTGGCTGGGCCGGATTAATGGAATATTTTAAAACTAATAACAATGATGCTTCACCGGAACAACTTTGTGTATGCCTTGAAACAGCACATCCTGCCAAATTTCCGGATGAGGTTAGAGAGATATTAAATATAGAGCCTGATTTGCCAGAAAGTCTGAAAGGCCTGGAAAATAGGGAAGAACAGTATATAGTACTGAATAATGACTATAGTGAATTTAAGAATTATTTAAGGGATATGTATTCCTGAAGTAAATGTTAAAAATAAAACCTGTTAAACTGATTTTTTATGCACGCATTATGTTCAGACCTGGAAGGTATCTGGGTCCCGGAAGTTTGGATAAACGTTGCCAGAACAACTGGCATTGATGAGCTAAAACTTACAACCAGAGATATTAAAGATTATGATGAGCTGATGACACACAGGCTCAAAATCCTAAAGAAGCATGGATTAAAACTAAAAGATATACAAAACGCTATAGGAAAGATAAAGCCCTTTGACGGAGCTCTTGAGATGATTAACTGGCTGAAAGAAATTACACGTTTTGTTGTAGTCTCCGATACTTTTGTTGAGTTTGCAGATCCCCTGATGAAGCAGCTTGGCAGACCCCTTCTTTTTTGTAATTCATTAACAGTTGACAGTAATAATAATATTACCGGATATAACCTCAGGCAAAAGGACCAGAAAAGAAAAGTAATACTGGCACTTAAAAGCTTAAACTATAAAGTTATTGCTATGGGAGATTCATATAACGATATATCAATGCTTAAAGAAGCAGACAAATCTATACTTACCCGTCCACCACAGAATGTTATTGATGATTACCCTGAATTTCCGGTTGTTCATGAGTATAAAGATTTAAAAGAAATACTCATTAAGTATTTTAATAATGAAATCTAATGAATGATTCAGGACACAAATTTCTGAAAAGGAATATTGGACTGGTTCTTGGACTGTTATCATTTCTGTTTATTTTACTTTTTATAAAGCTCGAACCTGGTAAACCTGTTATTACCAGGGCCTTTGCAATTGCTGTTTTAATGGCTGTCTGGTGGACTACCGAAGCAATACCACTGAGTATTACTGCTCTTTTACCGGTAGTACTTTTCCCTCTCCTGGGAGTGCTTGATGGTAAAGAAGTATCAGAAGCATACTTCAACCATATAATATTTATTTTCATTGGTGGATTTATAATGGCATTAGCTATTGAAAAATGGAATTTGCACAAGCGAATAGCTCTTAGAATATTATTATGGATAGGCGCCAGTCCGGGACGGATATTATTAGGTTGTATGCTTGCAACTTCATTGTTATCGATGTGGATTTCAAATACAGCTACAGCAATGATGATGATTCCTATTGTAACCTCCATAATTTTTGAAATAGAAGGCAGTTTAAGTAAAAAAGATATTTACAATTATTCAACAGGATTATTGCTTGGTATAGCCTATAGCGCGTCAATAGGAGGCATTGCAACCCTTGTGGGGACACCTCCGAATCTTATCTGTGTTAGAGTTATGAATATTCTGTATCCTGATGCACCTGAATTAATGTTTAATCAATGGCTTTTATTTGCGTTTCCTATTACAATAATCATGTTTTTTATTGTCTGGCTGTTAATAAAAATTCTGTTTATAAAGAAGATCAGACTGGTTAATATGTCAAAAGAATCTATTAAAAACCAGTATGAAAATATGGGTAAATTATCATATGAAGAAAAGATTGTATTTATCCTTTTTATCTTACTCGCACTATTATGGATTTTTCGCCCGGGATTTAAGTTTAATAACTTTAGTATTCCCGGATGGGCAGCATTATTTAAGCATTCAAAATATATTAATGACGGAACAGTTGCTATTTTGATTTCTGTAGTCTTATTTATAATTCCCTCAAAGTCAAATGGTACGAAAAGAATTATGGATTGGAAAACAGCAAATAAACTACCGTGGAATATAGTAATACTTTTCGGCGGGGGATTTGCCCTTGCAATGGGATTTGAAAAATCCGGGCTTTCGTTATGGCTCGCAAATCAACTTACTAAAGGCTTTGATGTTAATCCCCTCTTTTATGTGTTAATTATAGTGACATTAATGACATTTTTAACCGAATTGACTTCAAATACCGCTTCAACACAGATGCTATTACCGATTTTTGCATCCATGGCAGTAGGACTGAAAATAAATCCTATGTTATTTCTTATACCTGTTACCCTGGCTGCATCATTTGCATTTATGCTTCCCACTGCAACACCGCCAAATGCCATAGTATTCGGCACCAACAGGGTAAGTATAAGCAATATGATACGCACAGGATTCGTGCTTAATATAATCGGTATTTTAATAATTACATTGATTACTTACCTGCTGCTAAGTATAGTTTTTAATATAGAGCCTTATATATTGCCGGATTGGGCGATAGTAAAATAATGTAGGGGGGGACAGCTCCTTTTTTATTTACGATTAATGATTTACGATTTACGATTTAGTGGATTGTCAGACATCTGGGAAAACATAACAAAATAATTCCTGTAAAATATTTTGTAAATTGCCTT